>NZ_FPIX01000035.1:0-24377 GCF_900119205.1 Pseudomonas sp. NFACC16-2
AGGAGCGTGGGAACGAGCAAGTTGGGGGCTGCGGAAGATCGTTCCTCACGCTCCGCGTGGGAATGCCGCCAGGGACGCTCCGCGTTCCGCTTCTGCAAGGTGACGCGGAGCGTCACGGGATGCATCCCCACGCAGAGCGTGGGGACGATCAGCTTCAAGCCAATCCACAGGTTGTCTGGGCTGACGCCTCGGCGAGCAAGCTTGCTCGCGATGACGCCAGAACAATCTCCCAAACCCTACTGAGCCACCGCAGTCGATTCCTGCTCCACCCGCTGGAAGAACACCTGCGCCCGATGATCCTGGGTATAGGCCACATTCAACCGCAACCAATCGCACGCCTCGCCCTGGGGCAGGAACGTCGAGCCTTGGGACAGTTGGATTTGCAGCTCCCGGGCGATCTGCTGCACCCGTTGTGCCGCCAGGTACCGAGGCCTGGCCCAGACGAACATCCCCCCCAGCGGCTCGGCAAACACCTCCCAGTGGGCTGGGTCCAGTTGGCGCAGCGTACTTGCCATCTGCTTGTTCAGGCGCTGGCGCAAGCGCTGGATCAACTTGCGATAAGCACCGTTGGCCAGCAACGTCGCCACCACGTTTTCTGCCAGCAGCGAACAACCGATGCCGGTAATCATCTTGACTTCGGCCAGGCGCTGGATGATCTCGGGATGGGCGACCACGTAACCGATGCGCAGCGAACTGGACAGCGTCTTGGAAAAACTCGCCAGGTAGATCACCCGGTCCAGGGCATCCAGGGAGGCCAGGCGTGAGGTCGGACCATTCTGGAAATCGGCGTAGATGTCGTCCTCGATGAGGCGAAAGTCATGGGCCGTTGCCAGTTGCAGCAGACGATAAGCCACGCTTGGCGCCAGGCTGGTGCCAGTGGGGTTCTGGTACATGCTGTTGATGAAGAAATACGAGGGCTTATGCTCGCCGAGAAGCTGTTCCAGGCGGACGATGTCCGGGCCTTGGGCGGTTCTCGGCACCGCCACGGTCTTGACCCCATTCAGTTTCAGCAGATTGAACAGGTTGTAGTAGCCAGGACTTTCCACCAGCACCAGGTCACCGGGCTTGAGCAGGGTTCGCACCAGCAGGTCGAGGCCCTGGCTGGCACCTTGGGTGGTAATGATTTGCGTCGGGTCGACATGAATATCGATCAGGCCCAGGCGCTTTTGAAGGTGCAGGCGCAGATGAGGCGAGCCCAGCGGGGTGCTGTAGTTGAACAACGCATGGTTGTCGCTGCGCACCACTTGGCGGATCGCCTGGCCCAGGTCGGTGTCGTCGCGCCAGGCATCGGGCAGCCAGCCACACCCCAGCTTGAGCTGCGTCGACTCATTGTCGAACAACCGCCACCGCGCGTTATCCGTTTCCGGCTCCGGCTCCACGGGCCGGACCAACTGCTGCGCGACAAAAAAACCCGCGCCATGTCGAGACTCCAGTACCCCGCTGGCAACGAGTTGGTCATAGGCCTTGATCACGCTCGACAGGCTCAAGCTGTTTTCCCGGGCCAGTTGACGAATGGACGGCATGCGCGCACCGGGGCGGATGCCATGGGCGTTGATCCAGCCCATGAGGTGCGTCACGAGCTGCCGGATCACAGGCTCGGCAACGTTGCGATCAATCTTCAGGTCCACGGCTGGCACTCTTGGTTAAGTGTTCTCGAATTTCGAGCGAACAGTTAAGCACAAATGGCCTGGGTCTGTTCCTTGTTTGCGCTGTGCCCGGCAGTGATAGTCCCCGAGACTTCATGCACACCTCTAAGGAACACCCTTGAACCCATCGCATCGACATTCCTGGGGACTGGCTTTCGGCCTTTGCCTGATCACCCTTGCGGTCAACCTGCAGGCGCCGCTGTACACCACCTACGCGCAGTTGTCCGGCTATGGGGCCGGTGCCACGGCGGTGGCGTTTTCCGGTTATGTGCTGGGCGTACTGCCGGTCCTGCTGGCGTTCGGCGGGCTGGCCGACCGGGTGGGACGCAAGCCGTTGATCCTGGTCGCCCTCGGGCTGTCGATGCTGGCGACGCTGGTGACACTGCTCTGGCCGAGCCTGGAAGCCCTGGGCGTGGCGCGCCTGATGATGGGGGTCGGCACAGGGCTGGCCTCGGCCACATCAACCGCCTATATGGCCGAGCTCATGGCAACCCGCGATCCCCGCTCGCCGGCCAACCGGGTCACCGCCAGCACCTCCCTGGGCTTTGGCCTGGGCGCGGCGTTGACCAGTCTGTTCCTGTTCGTCCATCACAGCGCCACGCCCGGCAGCTTCTGGTTGCAGTTGATGCTGGCTGCAATGGCGATCGTCGTGGTCTGGCGCTTACCGGACCCGGCGCTGAAAATCAAAGATGCACCGTTGCTGCGCCTGCCGTTGTTTCCCGCCGGCAGCCTGCCCTACAGTTTTTCCATGCTGTTGGCCTGGGCGACCTCGGGCCTGGTCATTGCCATATTGCCATCGGTGCTGGCGACCCACGACTTGCAGCGTTGGTCGGGCCTGTCGACCTTTACGGTGATCAGTTGCGGCTTGCTCTTCCAGCCCTGGGTTCGACGCATGCAGCCGGCCAGGGCCACGGGCTTGGGCCTGTTGATCCTGCCTGCGAGCTACGCGTTGCTGGCCTGGGGCGCGAGCGCCGGCTCCCTGCTCGCAGTGTTGCTGGGAGCGCTGGGCGCCAGCAGCGCCTGCTACGGTTTCCTGTACCTGGGTGGGTTGTCGGCCGTCACGGCCATGGCCGGCGCGGAAAAGGCCCGGGGCAGTGCCGGGTTTTTCCTGTTCGCCTATGTCGGGTTCAGCATCCCGGTGGTGGTGACCGGGTTGCTGGCCGATCATTTCGGCGCGGACGTGGCGTTGATCGTGTTCGGCCTGGCGTTATTGGCTGGGGTGTCTGTTACCGGATGGCGCATCGTCCGGACCGAGGCTTATGTGAGCCACCTGTCCCACGGCTGAACACAAACCCTTGTGGCGAGGGGATAAATCCCCTCGCCACAAATTGGGGTCGACCTAACGGGTCAAAGCCCCAACGACCGTCCCGGCAAAGTCGTATACCATATCCCCACCTAAGCCGAACGACCCGCCGCCGTGACTTTATCCAAGTTCAACCTGCCCGATCTGGGCAACACCCCTTCCACCTCGGAAATCATCACCCGCCATCTGCGCGATGCCATCGTGGCCGGGCACTTTGCCGAGGACGAGCCCATTCGCCAGGATGACATCGCCCGGCAGTTCAACGTCAGCAAGATCCCCGTGCGCGAAGCCCTCAAGCGCCTGGAGGCCGAGGGCCTGGTGATGTTCCAGCGCAATCGCGGGGCGATGGTCACGCGCATTTCCGAGGCGGAGCTGGCGCAAATGTTCGAAGTGCGGATGCTGCTGGAAGACAAAGTACTGCGCCTGGCGATTCCCAACATGACCGAAGCCACCTTCGCCCGCGCCGAAAGCATCTGCCGGGAGTTCATCGGTGAAGACGACGTAGGGCGTTGGGCGGAACTGAACTGGCAGCTGCATGCCTGCCTCTACGAACCGGCGCAACGGCCGTTCATGGTGAGTCTGATCCGCTCGGTCCACGACAAGCTGGAGCGTTATTTGCGCATGCAGATGAGCCTTTCGGCCGGCAAGGAGCGCGCCGATCACGAGCACCGGGAAATCATCAAGGCCTGCCGCGCCGGTGACGTCGAGCGAGCCGTGACGCTGCTGGACGAACACATCGCCGGGGTCTGCGAGACCTTGTTCAAGTTCCTGCCTTCCAGCCATTGATGGGCCGGCACTGTGCCGATTTCGTCATCGGCGACAGGTAAAACCATCAAGCCGTCGCCCCCTGGCGCGGGCCACGCTTGCCGTCACTCATCTGAACGGACGTGGCCCTCCCATGAAACGCATCACCGTGATCGACTCCCATACCGGCGGCGAACCGACCCGACTGGTCACCGACGGTTTTCCTGACCTGGGCCCGGGCAGCATGGCCGAGCGCAAGCAACGCCTGGCCACGGAACACGACGCCTGGCGCACCGCCTGCGTGCTGGAACCGCGGGGCAGCGATGTGCTGGTGGGGGCGCTGCTCTGCGAGCCGGTGGACCCCAGCGCCTGTGCCGGCGTGATCTTTTTCAACAACAGCGGTTACCTGGGCATGTGCGGCCACGGCACCATCGGCCTGGTGGCGTCACTGGCCCACCTGGGCAGGATCGGCCCCGGCGTGCACAGCATCGAAACCCCGGTAGGCACGGTACAGGCAACCTTGCACGAAGACCGCTCGGTCAGCGTGCGCAACGTGCCGGCCTACCGTTACCGCAAGGCACTGGCCCTGGAGGTGCCCGGCATCGGCCAAGTGGTGGGCGATGTGGCCTGGGGCGGCAACTGGTTTTTCCTGATCGCTGAACATGGCCAACGCGTGGCCGGCGATAACCTCGACGCGTTGACCGCCTACACCTACGCCGTACAGCAAGCCTTGGAGCAGCAGGGTTTTCGCGGCGAGGACGGCGGCTTGATCGACCACATCGAACTGTTTGCCGACGACCCGCAAGCCGACAGCCGCAACTTCGTACTCTGCCCGGGCAAGGCCTATGACCGCTCCCCTTGCGGCACCGGCACCAGCGCCAAACTGGCGTGCCTGGCGGCCGATGGAAAACTGCAACCCGGCCAGATCTGGCGCCAGGCCAGTGTCATTGGCAGCGAGTTCGAGGGCTCCTACCAGCGCTCGGGCGAGCGCATCGTGCCGACCATTCGCGGTCGCGCCTACATCAGCGCCGAAACCACACTGATCATCGAAGCCGATGACCCGTTCGCCTGGGGCATTCGTCCGTGAGCGAGGGCCATGTCGCCGACGTGATCATCATCGGCGCGGGCATCATCGGTGCGGCCTGTGCCCAGGCATTGGCCCGACGCAACGTCAACGTGTTGGTGCTGGACGCCGGTTGGCACGGCGCCACGGCGGCCGGCATGGGGCATCTGCTGGTGCTCGATGACAACCCGGCGGAGCTGGCCCTCAGTCAATATTCCCTGCAACGCTGGCGCGAGCTGGCCCCAGCCCTGCCCGACGGCTGTGCCTGGCGCAACAACGGCACCTTGTGGCTGGCGGCCAATGCCGAAGAAATGGCGGTGGCCCATAGCAAATACCTGAACCTGCTGGCCCACGGCGAAGCCTGTGAACTGATCGGCCACGCCGCGCTGCATCAGCGTGAACCCGAGCTGCGCCTGGGGCTGGAAGGTGGGCTGCTGATCAAGGGTGACGGCATCCTCTATGCCCCGGCGGCCGCGCGCTGGATGCTGGACGCGCCCACCATTCGCCAGCAACGGGCGCAGGTCAGCGAAGTCGACGGTCATCGCGTGCGCCTTGACGACGGTCGCTGGTTGAGCGCCGAAGCGGTGGTCCTCGCCAATGGTATCCAGGCCACTGAATTGTGCCCGGAGCTGCCGATCGTGCCGAAGAAGGGCCACCTGCTGATCACCGACCGCTACCCCGCTACCGTCACCCACACCCTGGTAGAACTGGGCTACGTCACCAGCGCCCATAACGCCAGCGGACCGTCAGTGGCGTGCAATATACAGCCGCGCCCGACCGGGCAATTGTTCATCGGCGCCTCGCGGCAGTTCGGCACGCTTGACCCTCAGGTGGAAGGCTGGATGCTGGTGAAGATGCTCAAGCGCGCCGTCGAATACCTGCCAGGGTTGGCGCATCTGAACGGCATCAGGGCCTGGACCGGTTTTCGCGCAGCGAGCCCCGACGGCTTGCCCCTGGTGGGCCAACATCCACAGCGCCAGGGACTGTGGCTGGCGGTGGGTCACGAAGGCCTGGGGGTCACCACGGCACCGGCGACGGCTGACCTGCTGGTTGCCCAACTGTTCAACGAAACCTCGCCACTGGCCGCGCAGCCTTACCTGCCACAGCGTTTTCTGGGAGAACCGGCCCATGCCTGAAGCCCGACTCACTTCCCCTGTGGCGAGGGAGCTTGCCCCCGCTGGGCTGCGCAGCAGGCCCAATATTTTGCGATTGCTGCGCAATCGAGCGGGAGCAAGCTCCCTCGCCACAGGTTTTGGGTGCGCTCAAGACATTCGCCTAGCCAAAGAGGATTGGCCCCATGCCTGAATTATTCCTGGACGGTCGCCCGCTGTCAGTGGCCAACGGCACCAGCGTCGCGGCGGCACTGGCGTTGGGCGCGGATGGTTGCAGTCGCACCTCGGTCAGCGGCCAGCGCCGTGCGCCCTTGTGCGGCATGGGTATCTGCCAGGAGTGCCGGGTGCTGATCGACGGTCGTCGACGCCTGGCCTGCCAGACCCTGTGTCACGACGGCATGCAGGTACAGACCCGACCATGAACGAAACCACCGACCTGCTGATCATCGGCGCCGGCCCCGCCGGCATGGCCGCTGCCCTCGCCGCAGCCAGCAGCGGCGCGCGCATCGTGCTGCTGGACGACAACCCGCTGCCCGGTGGGCAGATCTGGCGCGACGGCCCCCAGGCCAACCTGCCCAGCGCCGCCCGACGCCTGCGCGAGCAACTGCAAACCTGCGCCAACGTACGTTGCCATGCCGGCACCCGTGTGATCGCCTGCGCGGCGGATAAAACCTTGCTGGTGGAAGATGCCGAGCGCGGCTGGCAGATCAGCTACGAGCGTTTGATTCTCTGCACCGGTGCCCGCGAACGACTGCTCCCGTTTCCCGGCTGGACACTCCCCGGCGTGACCGGTGCTGGCGGCTTGCAGGCGCTGATCAAGGGTGGCTTGCCGGTGCGCGGCGAACGGCTGGTCATCGCTGGCAGCGGCCCCTTGCTGCTGGCCAGCGCCGCCACGGCAAAGCATCAAGGTGCACAGGTGCTGCGCATCGCCGAGCAGGCCCGTCGCGGCGCCGTCGCCGGTTTCGCCGCACAACTGCCGCGCTGGCCGGGGAAGTTTTTCCAATCGTTCAGTCTGTTCGACCGGCACTACCGCACCGACACCCACGTGGTGGAAGCGCTCGGTCGGGAACGGCTGGAGGGTGTGCGCCTGCATCAGCAAGGCAAGACGATTGAATTGGCCTGCGACCGGCTCGCCTGTGGTTTCGGGCTCATTCCCAATACCCAATTAGGCCAGGCCCTGGGTTGCGCGGTTGAAGACCAGGCGCTGGCGGTTGACGCTTGGCAAGCGACCACTCGCCATGAACATTATGCGGCAGGCGAATGCACCGGTTTCGGTGGCAGCGAACTGGCGCTGGTGGAAGGCGCCATCGCCGGCCATGCCGCCGTCGACGATAGCGCGGCTGCCCAGCAACTGTGGCCGCGCCGCGCACGTTGGCAGGGTTTCGCCAGGGCATTGAACCAGGCCTTCGTCCTCGATCCAAGGCTCAAGACCCTGGCCCGTAGCGACACCCTGGTCTGCCGCTGCGAAGACGTACCGTACGGCGAACTGCTCGGCCACGAAAACTGGCGCGAAGCAAAACTGGCAAGCCGCTGCGGCATGGGCGCCTGCCAGGGCCGAGTGTGCGGCGCCGCCCTGGAACACCTGTTCGGCTGGACACCGCCCACCCCTCGCCCACCCTTCAGCCCGGCGCGGATCGAAACCTTGCTGGTCCTGGAAGAAACCCCACCCACCTGACTGATCTGCACTCACCCCAATCCCCTGTGGGAGCCTGCTCGCGATGGCGGCGTGACAGACGGCGCATTTTCGATTGACACTCCGCCATCGCTCCCACAAAAAAGACGACGTCGGCCATGTACCCCTCGCTTACCCCCTTCGCCCCCTGCGACCTCGACACCCTGCTGCGCAGCCTGCAGCCCATCTCCGCGCTGCTGGACACCCTCGCGGACGTGGTGTTTTTCATCAAGGACAAGCAGGCCCGCTACGCCTTCGTCAACCAGACCCTGGCCCGCCGCTGCGGTTTCAAACACAGCGGCGACCTGCTCGGCCTCACCGCCGAACAGGTGTTCCCCGAGCGCTTCGGCCCGCTGTACACCGAACAGGACCGCCGAGTGCTGGCCAGCGGGCGAGAGCTGGCCGACCAGCTCGAACTGCATTTGTATTACGGCAACCAACCCGTATGGTGCCTGACCCACAAGCTCGCCCTGCACGATCCAAACGGCCAGATCGTCGGCCTGGCCGGTATTTCCCGCGACCTGCAACTGCCGCAATCGGGCCATCCGGCGTTCCACAAACTGGCGGCGGTGGACGCCCATATCAAGCAGCACTTCGCCCGCCCCATCAGCCTTGCCGAGCTGACCGCCATTGCCGATCTGTCGGTGGCCCAATTGGAGCGGCACTGCAAACGCATCTTTCAACTCACGCCGCGACAGATGATTCACAAGGCACGGCTGGAGGAAGCCTCACGGCTGTTACTCGACAAAGACCTGCCGATCACCGAGATCGCCCTGCGTTGCGGTTACACCGACCACAGCGCCTTCAGCCGCCAGTTCCGGGCCCTGACCAGCCTCTCCCCCAGCCAATATCGCGAGAATCAGCGCTGACCCTTGTTCCCTCATGGGGCATCGAGCCCCGTGGGTGCTCCCATCTGTAACACCGCTGGCGCCAGCACCACCCTTGCCCTGCTCGTTACCACCCGGCATGAAAGCCTCTAGACCAGCCCTCCGGTGGCATTGCTGCGGTTCTATCAGAAACAGGCACGCTGATTGCTTATCTAATATCGTATACGAAATCCTCAATACGATATCTCACCGCATTTATTCGACAGCGAGGCATTTATGAAAAACCCTGCATTGGCCGTAGCCCTGAGCGTTGTCCTCACCCCGCTTTTCATCGCCCCCGCCCATGCCGACAAGCTCGATGACATCATCGGCTCCGGCAAGCTGCGTTGCGCCGTGACCCTGGACTTCCCCCCGATGGGCTTTCGCGACGGAAGCAATAAACCGGCGGGATTCGACGTGGACTATTGCAACGATCTGGCGAAGGTCCTCGGTGTAGATGCCGAAGTGGTGGAAACCCCATTCTCCGACCGAATCCCCGCGCTGCTGTCCAGTCGCGCCGATGTCATCGTCGCCTCCACATCCGACACCTTGGAGCGGGCCAAGACCGTGGGCCTGACCGTGCCCTACTTCGCCTTCCAGATGGTCGTGCTGACCCGCGACAACACCGGCATCAACAGCTACGCCGACCTCAAGGGCAAAGCCCTGGGCAATACCAGCAGCACCTACGAAGCCATCGCCCTGGAGAAGGACCAGAAGAGCTGGGGCAGCGGCAGCTTCCGCGCCTACCAGTCGCAGAACGACACCTTGCTGGCCGTCGCCCAGGGGCACATCGATGCCACCGTGGTGACCAACACCGTGGCCGCCGCGACCATCAAGTCGGGCAAGTACAAGGGCCTGAAGATCGCCGGTGACGCGCCCTACGTCATCGACTATGTGTCCCTCGGTGCCAAGCGCAGCGAATACGGCCTGCTCAACTACCTCAACCTGTTCGTCAACCAGCAGGTGCGCACGGGTCGCTACAAGGAACTGTTCGTCAAATGGGTGGGCAGCGACATCCCGCCGGCCAACCTGACCGTTCCCCAGGTCTATTACTGAGGATCGGCGCATGCCAAGCACGCCTGTCCGTGTGAAAGGCCGCAGCCTGGTGGAGGGTGCCGCCCAGGGCGCCCTGCTGTTCGCCGAGGTGGGACTGAGTTTCTGGGGCGGGGTCGATCCAGCCAGCGGCGAAGTCATCGACCGCCACCATCCTTTGAATGGTCATTGCCTGGCGGGGCGCGTGCTGGCGATCCCCAGCGGACGCGGCTCCTGCACCGGCAGCAGCGTCTTGATGGAACTGATCAGCAACGGCCACGCGCCCGCGGCCCTGGTGCTCGCCGAAGCCGATGAAATCCTGACCCTGGGCGTGCTGGTGGCGCAGGTGATTTTCCAACGCTCGCTGCCGGTGCTGTGCGTGGGGCATGAGGCCTTCAATGGGCTGCGCGGCCAGGGTTTCGTGCGCCTGGAAGGCGACGTCCTGACACTGTCTGGCCGGCCCCCAAACGACGGTTGGCAAGGTTCTGACGCAGCGCCGCAGCCGTCCAATTTCTCAACCCTGGAGCTGAACGAACAGGACCGGGCCTTGCTCGACGGCACCCACGGCAAGGCTGCCCAAGTGGCGATGCAAATCGTGCTGCGCATGGCTGAGATCCAGGGCGCCACGCAACTGCTGGACGTGACCCAGGCCCACATCGACGGCTGCATCTACACCGGCCCAGCCAGCCTGCGCTTTGCCGAACAACTGGTGCAGTGGGGGGCAAAGGTTCGCGTCCCCACCACGCTCAACTCCATCTCCGTGGACCAGCGGCGCTGGCGGGAACTGGGTGTCGATCCGGCCTTGGGCGAACCGGCCAGCGCCTTGGGCGATGCCTACATGGCGATGGGCGCGCAACTGAGTTTCACCTGCGCCCCCTACCTGCTGGACACCGCGCCAAAGGCCGGCGAACAAATCGTCTGGGCTGAATCCAACGCCGTGGTCTACGCCAACAGCGTGCTGGGCGCGCGTACGCAGAAGTACCCGGACTTCCTCGACATCTGCATTGCCCTGTGCGGGCGAGCGCCGTTGACCGGCTGCCACCTCGACGACCCGCGCAAGGCCCGGCTGATCGTCGACGTGCCGGCGCTGGGTCACGTCGATGACAGTTTCTATCCGCTGCTGGGCTATCACATCGGCGGCCTGGCAGGCCGGCGCATTCCGTTGATACGTGGCCTGGAACACGCCGCGCCCACCCTGGACGACCTCAAGGCCTTTGGTGCCGCGTTCGCCACCGCCAGCGCTGCGCCGCTGTTCCACATCGCCGGGGTGACGCCCGAAGCACTCGATCCGGCCGATGTCCTGGAGCGCGACGTCACCTTGGCGCAGGAAAGCATCGATGCCGCAGGCCTGCTTGCCAGTTGGCGTGAGCTCAACAGCGCCCGGGACAACTGGGTGGACGTGGTGTCCCTGGGCAATCCGCATTTCTCCCTCAGCGAATTCGCCACCCTCGCGACCTTGTGCGCCGGCCGGGTCAAGCATCCGTATGTGGTGCTGGCGATCACCTGCGGTCGGACGGTGTTGGAACAGGCGCGCAGAGCCGGGTATCTGGCCGCCATCGAGACTTTCGGTGCAGTGCTGGTGACCGACACCTGCTGGTGCATGTTGGGCGAACCGGTGATCCCGCCCCACGCCACCACCCTGATGACCAATTCCGGCAAATACGCCCACTACGCCCCCGGCCTGGTCGGTCGCGGCGTGCACTTTGCCGCCCTTGCCGAATGCGTCGAGGCCGCGTGTACCGCCGCAACCACCGGCCAGCCGCCGACGTGGCTGCAACCCACCCGCACCGGGAGCCAGCTCCATGTTTGACTACAGCTTCCAATGGCGCCCGGCCTTGCGCGCCCTGCCCGACATGCTCGCCGGGGCCTGGGTGACGTTCGAGACCGCTGCGCTGTCGATGATTTTCGGCGTACTGATCGCCCTGGTGCTGACGGTAATGCGCCAGGCCCCGAATCGCTTGCTGCGGGGCGTGGGCAATGGCTGGGTGTCCATCGCCCGCAACACGCCCTCGCTGTTCCAGATCTACATCCTCTACTTCGGCCTCGGCTCCCTCGGGCTGCACGTCAGTTCCTGGCTGGCCTTGCTGGCCGGGATCACCTTCAACAACGCCGGCTACCTGGCGGAGAACTTTCGCGGCGGTCTCAAGGCCGTGCCCGGTACGCAAATGCGCGCCGCCCGCTCCTTGGGGATGAGCGCCTTCCAGGCGTACCGGATGATCATCGTCCCGCAACTGTTGCGCATCGTGTTCTACCCGTTGACCAACCAGATGGTCTGGGCGGTGCTGATGACGTCCCTGGGGGTGGTCGTCGGCCTGAACAACGACCTCACCGGTGTCACCCAGGAGTACAACGTCAAGACCTTCCGCACCTTCGAATACTTCGCCCTCGCGGCGGTGCTGTATTACCTGATCGCCAAGCTGATCGTCGGGTTGGCCCGGCTGTTGTCCTGGCGGCTGTTTCGGTATTGAGGAGCGTGGGCCATGTTTTCTACAAGCCTCAGCGTTAACGACCTGCTGTATTTGCTCGAAGGGGCCTGGGTCACGCTGCAACTGACCGTCTGGTCGATCCTTTTGGGCACCCTGGCCGGGTTGCTGTTCGGTCTGTTGCGGGCGTTGTTGCCACGAGCCAGCCTGCCGTTGGCCTGGTTGCTGGACGTGTTCCGCAGCGTGCCGCTGCTGATCCAGTTCGTGCTGTTCAACTCGCTCAAAAGCATCGCCGGCCTGAACCTCAGCGCCTTCGCCGTCGGTTGCATCGTCCTCGGCGTCTATGCCGCGGCTTACTTCACCGAGATCGTCCGCGGTGGCGTGCTGGCGGTGCCGTTGAGCACCCGTCGAGCCAGTCGGTCACTGGGCCTGAGCTATGTGCAGGACCTGCGGTTCATCGTCCTGCCAATTGCCACGCGGGTGGCGTTTCCCGGTTGGCTGAACCTGGTGCTGGGCGTGATGAAAGACACCGCGCTGGTGATGTGGATCGGCATCGTCGAATTGCTGCGGGCATCGCAAACCATCGTCACGCGCATTCAGGAACCCCTGCTGGTGCTGTGCATCGCGGGCCTCATTTACTACGTCATGAGCCTGGTGGTCGCCCGCCTTGGCGCACGCCTGGAAAGAAGGTGGCAGGAAAATGATTGAGATCGAAAATGTGCACAAATCCTTCGGTGACCTGGAAGTGGTCAAGGGCGTGAGCCTGACGGTGGACAAGGGTGAAGTGATGTCGATCATCGGCGGTTCCGGCTCCGGTAAGTCGACCCTGCTGATGTGTATCAACGGCCTGGAACCGATCCAGAAAGGCAACATTCGCGTGGACGGCATCGAGGTCCATGACCGCGCCACCGACCTCAATCGCCTGCGGCAGAAAATCGGCATCGTCTTCCAGCAATGGAACGCCTTCCCTCACTTGACCGTGCTGGAAAACGTGATGCTGGCGCCGCGCAAGGTGTTGGGCAAAAGCAAGCAGGACGCCGAAGCACTGGCGGTGCAACAGCTTGAGCACGTGGGCCTGGGGGACAAGCTCAAGGCCTTCCCCGGCAAGCTTTCCGGCGGCCAGCAACAACGCATGGCCATCGCCCGAGCGCTGGCGATGTCGCCAGACTACATGTTGTTCGACGAAGCCACCTCGGCCCTGGACCCGCAACTGGTGGGTGAAGTACTGGACACCATGCGCATGCTCGCCGAAGACGGCATGACCATGGTGCTGGTGACCCACGAGATCCGCTTCGCCCGGGACGTGTCCGACCGCGTGGCGTTCTTTTGCAATGGCCGGGTCCATGAGATCGGGCCGCCGGACCAGGTGATTGGCAACCCGATGCAGCCGGAGACGGCGGCGTTTCTCAAGTCGGTGAAATAACGGATGGCCCTATCGCGAGCAAGCTCCCTCCCACAGGGGACCGCATTTCAATGTGGGAGCGAGCTTGCTCGCGATGAGGCCCGGCCAGACAACACAAGGATTTGATCCATGCGCTCATCAAAAATCATCCATGTAGTCAGTTGCCACGCCGAAGGCGAAGTCGGCGATGTGATCGTCGGCGGCGTCGCCCCACCACCCGGCGCCACCGTGTGGGAACAGTCACGCTGGATCGCCCAGGACCAGACCCTGCGCAACTTTGTCCTCAACGAGCCCCGTGGCGGCGTGTTCCGCCACGTCAACCTGCTGGTGCCGGCCAAGGACCCGCGGGCGCAAATGGCCTGGATCATCATGGAACCGGCCGACACGCCGCCGATGTCCGGCTCCAACTCGCTGTGCGTCGCCACCGTGCTGCTGGACAGCGGCATCCTGCCGATGACCGAACCCCAGACCCGCCTGGTGCTTGAAGCGCCGGGCGGCCTGATCGAAGCGGTGGCCGACTGCCGCGACGGCAAGGTGCAACGGGTCGAGATCAAGAACGTGCCCTCCTTCGCCGACCGCCTCGATGCCTGGATCGAAGTCGAGGGGTTGGGCTCGTTGCAGGTGGACACCGCCTACGGCGGCGACAGCTTTGTCATCGTCGACGCCCAACGCCTGGGCTTTGCCATCCGCCCCGACGAGGCCGCCGAGCTGGTGGCCGTGGGCTTGAAGATCACCCGCGCCGCCAACGAACAATTGGGCTTCGTGCATCCGCTGAACCCCGACTGGTCGCACATCTCGTTCTGCCAGATCGCCGCGCCCATCGTCCAGGAGAACGGCATTGCCACTGGTGCCAACGCCGTGGTGATCCAGCCTGGCAAGATCGACCGCTCCCCCACTGGAACCGGTTGCTCAGCGCGCATGGCGGTATTGCACGCCAAGGGCTTGATGCAGGTCGGTGAACGCTTCGTCGGACGTTCGATCATCGGTTCCGAATTCCACTGTCGCATCGATTCGCAGACCGACGTGGCCGGACGCCCGGCAATTTATCCGTGCATTGCCGGACGGGCGTGGATCACCGGGACGCATCAGTTGCTGCTGGACCCCGCCGACCCATGGCCGCAGGGCTATCGGCTTTCAGACACTTGGCCGGGCGCGTGAATTTTAGATTGTGCAAATCCTCCTGTGGCGAGGGGATTTATCCCCGTTGGGCTGCGAAGCAGCCCCTTGACTCCCCCGATACACCGAGTTGCCTGTATCAGGACCGCTTCGCGGCCCAACGGGGATAAATCCCCTCGCCACAAACCATTAACCACCGGAGACAACCCATGAGCAAACGCATCAACTGGAGCGGCGTCTTCCCTGCCGTCACCACCCAATTCAACGATGACTTTTCCATCAATCTGGAAAAAACCCACCAAGTGATTTCCAACGTCATCCGTGATGGCGTTTCCGGCCTGGTGGTCTGCGGATCGGTGGGGGAAAACACTTCCCTGAGCGCCGAGGAAAAAATCGCCGTGACCGAAGTCGCGGTAGACGCCTCCCGCGGCCGCGTGCCGGTGATCTGCGGCGTGGCCGAGTTCACCAGCGTGCAAGCCGCCAAGGTTGCCAACGCAGTGCGCAAGGTCGGCGTCGACGGGGTGATGCTGATGCCGGCGCTGGTCTATGGCTCCAAGCCCTTCGAGACTGCCGAGCATTTCCGCTACGTAGCCCGGCATGCCGACGTGCCGCTGATGGTCTATAACAACCCGCCGATCTACAAGAATGACGTGACACCGGACATCCTGATTTCCCTGGCCGATTGCGACAACGTGGTGTGTTTCAAGGATTCCTCCGGCGACACCCGGCGCTTCATCGACGTGCGCAATGAAGTCGGCGACCGCTTCGTGCTGTTCGCCGGCCTCGATGACGTAGTGCTGGAAAGCCTCGCCGTGGGAGCCGAAGGTTGGGTCTCGGGCATGTCCAACGTGTTCCCGCAGGAAGGCGAGACCATTTTCCGCCTGGCCCGCGCCGGACGCTTCGCCGAGGCGATGCCGATCTACGAATGGTTGATGCCGATCCTGCACCTGGACGCCCGCGCCGACCTGGTGCAATGCATCAAGCTGTGCGAAGCCATCGCCGGTCGCGGCAGCGCCCTCACCCGCCCACCGCGCCTGGCCCTGCCGGAAGCGGACCGGGTGTATGTGGAGCAGATCATGGCCAAGGCCCTGGCCAATCGGCCGGTGTTGCCGGATGTTGGACTTTAAGGTCCGGCCTAACCCGCAAGCCCACCCTGTGGGAGAGGGCTTGCTCGCGATAGCGGTCTGCCAGAGCCGGCTATGCTGGATGTGCCGTCCCTCTTCGCGAGCAAGCTCATTCCCACAACGTTTCGATGAGGCTTTCCATGAATTACTTCCTGGCCCAGGCCCTGAACAACCGATGGGCCAACCACAGGCTGCTCGGCGCCTGCGCGCAGCTGAGCGAGGCTGACTACGCGGCACCGCGCACGGGGTTCTTCCCGTCCATCCAAGCCACGCTTTGCCACATCCTGGAAGTGGACTGCTATTACCTCACCGCACTGGAAGGCGACCGGGACGGCCAGATAAAGGACTTCTCCGAGACCCTGGCCTTTGCCCCACTGGTGCATAAGCAGACCCAAACCGACCAGCGGCTGGTGACGTTCTGCGAAACCCTGCGGGAGAAAGACCTCGCCCGCTCCGTGGAGCTGGTGCGTGTCGACGGTGTGGTGCGCGAGCGCATCGATCGGCTGCTGTTGCACCTGTTCGAACATCAGATCCATCACCGCGGCCAGGTGCATTCGATGCTCAGCGCTACCGCCATCAAGCCACCGCAGCTTGATGAGTTCTTCCTTGATTGCGACCGTACGTTTCGGCAAGAAGAAGAGCAGCAACTGCAACTCAACGAAAAGACCGTCTGGCAAGGCTATCGGCTGGACTGAAACTCTCCCCTGGCCGAAAAAAATGCGACGGCCGCTGCCGGCCATCGCCAAATCGCCCACCCGGGCGCTCTCAGATCCGTGCGGGAGACACGATGATCTTCACGTTGTGCTCCTTGTTATTGACCAACTCCTCGAAGCCCTGGCCGACAATCTGCTCCAGCTGGATGCGACCAGTGACCAGTGGCGAAATGTCCAGGCGCCCATCAGCGATGAAGGCAATCACATCAGCGAATTCACCGTTATAGGCCAGCGCACCGAGCACCTGTTTTTCGGTGGAGACCAGTTCAAAGAAGTTGAACTCGCTCGGTTCCTCGAAAATGCCCACCAACACACATTTGCCGGCCTTGCGGATCAGGTCGATGGCCAATTTGGCGGTGTGCTTGTTGCCGATGCATTCGAAACTGACATCGGCCCCCAGGCCACCGGTCAAGCGGCGAACTTCGGCCAGGGCGTCGCATTCGTTCGGATCAATCACATGACTGGCCCCGACTTCCAGGGCCTTGGCCTTGCGGGCACCGGACATTTCCAGGGCGATCACCTGGGCCGCCCCGGCGGCCTTGGCGCACATGATGGTGCACAGGCCGATGGTCCCGGCGCCAACCACTACCACGTTCTGGCCCAGCAGGCTCCCGGCTTTTTTCACCGCATGCATGCCCACCGCCAACGGCTCGATCAGCGCACCGGCCTCGGCAGGGAAATCGGCGGGCAGTTTGTAGAGCAGATTGGCTGGCACGTTGACCAGTTCCGCGAACGCACCGTTGTTCATCAGCCCGGTGAAGGCCAGGTTCTCGCAAATATTGTAGAGCCCGTGGGTGCAGTAATAGCAGGTGCCGCAGTGCTGGCAGGCGTCCGCCGCCACCGGTTCACCGACACTGAAGCCTTCGACACCGGCGCCCAGTTCGACGATCTCGCCGCAGAACTCATGACCGAGGATGCACTGGCCCTTGATTCCGGTCAGCGGGTGCGGCGCGTCCACCGGGATGAACACCGGCCCGGCCACGTATTCATGCAGGTCGGAGCCGCAGATGCCGCACCATTGCACGCGGATCTGCACCCAACCGGCCGGCGGCGAAACCGGCAGTGGCACGTCTTCGACGCGGATGTCGTTGCGGCCATGCCAGACAGCGGCGCGCATGCTGCGAGTCGGCTTGATTGAAACGTTCATGACGTTGCCTCCAGAAATTTTGTTGGGGCGACGAAGCACCTCGCCGCCCGCTTGATCAGTGCTGCTCAATGAATGCCAGGATCAACGAGTTGACCTGTTCGGCCGCTTCCATCTGCACCATGTGGCCCTGACCGGGCAGCACCTCGACCTGTGCGCTCAATCCTTCGCTGTGGGTCACTGGAATGATGGCGTCCTCACTGCCCCAGACCACCAGGGTCGGCACCTGGCCGGCCTGTACCACTTCGCGCAGGTCGGTTTGCTGGCGGTCATCGGCGAATAACCTCGAGGACAGCTGTCGCAACGCGGCGTCCACTCCCTCCAGGCGCTTGTACTTGAGCATGTCGTCAAGCATTTGCCGGTTGACCAGTTCGGCATTGGAAAACAGTTGCACCAGTTGCGGCTTGAGGGCGTTGCGGTTGGCCGCTTCGACAAAACCTTGCAGGTAGCTGCCGTTGATCTCCGAACCCAGTCCGGCGCTGCCGATCAAGGTCAGGGAACGCACCCGCCGGGGCGCCAGCCGTGCTGTGTTCAGCGACACGGCGCCGCCCATGGAATGCCCGACGAGGTGCACGGCGTTGATGTCCAGGTGATCGAGCAAGGCCAGCACCACGCCGCTCAACTCATCCAGATCGCCCCGTTGCAAGACCTTGCCGGACTCACCATGGCCCGGCAGGTCCAGGGCAACCACCCGGCGCCCGGCCGCCAGTGCTTCATGGTTGAACAGCCAGTTGTTCAAATCGCCGCCGAAACCATGCACCAGCAACAACGGCATACCGCCCTCGCCGCGCTCGAAATAGCGGATCACCCGGCCGTCCAACTCGACTTTCTGTGGTTTCGGCCCACTGTCTTCGTCGGCCGCGTCGCCAGGCACAAAAGTCGATTGGAACTGTTCGATGACCGCATCGATCTCGGCATCGCTCGCTTCGCCATCGACCACGATGCCGAGCAAGGCGCCGACCGCCAGGGTTTCGTCCTGCCGGGCGATCTGGCGGCGCAGGACTCCGGAAAACGGCGCTTCGACGCTGCTGGAGATCTTGTCCGTCTCGACGTCCATCACTTCATCGCCCTTGGTGATGGCCTGGCCCTCCTCCTTGAGCCAGGCATCGACCCGGCCCTCGGTCATCGACAGGCCCCACTTGGGCATGGTCAGGGTATGAATCTGGCTCATCAGCGCTTGCTCCACTCGATCACGTTGAGCACGGCTTGTTCGATCTTCGCCGCGTCAGGGATGTACAGGTCTTCCAGCGAATCGGAGAACGGCACCGGGGTGTGCGGCGCGGTGACCATTTCAATCGGCGCCTTGAGCGCGCCAAAGGCTTTCTGCGCCACCAGCGCCGAAATATCGGTGGCCATGGAACAGCGTGGGTTGGCCTCATCGATCACCACCAGGCGCCCGGTCTTCTCGACACTTTCGAGGATGCTGTCCTCGTCCAGCGGGCTGGTAGTGCGCAGATCGATGACTTCGCAGTCGATGCCACGCCCGGCCAGGCTCCGCGCCGCGTCCATGGCGGTGTTGACGGTGCGCCCGTAGGACACGAGGGTCACGTCCTTGCCGTCGCGCAGGAAATTGGCCTCGCCAAAGGGGATGGTGTAGAGCTCTTCCGGCACCTCGCCCTGCATGCTGTAGAGCAACTTGTGCTCGCAGAAGATCACCGGGTCGTTGTCGCGGATCGCCTGGATCAGCAGGCCCTTGGCGTCGTAAGGCGACGATGGGCAGACCACTTTCAGCCCCGGAATGTGCGTCCACAAGGACGTGAGCATTTGCGAATGCTGGGCGGCGGCGCGCAGGCCGGCGCCAACCATGGTGCGGATCACCAGGGGCGTGGAAGCCTTGCCGCCGAACATGTAGCGAAACTTCGCCGCCTGGTTGAGGATCTGGTCCAGGCAGCACCCGGCAAAGTCGACGAACATCAGTTCGCACACCGGGCGCACGCCGCAGGTGGCAGCCCCGACCGCCGCGCCGACGTAACCGATTTCCGACAGCGGCGTGTCCAGCACGCGTCCGGGGAACTGGTCGTAAAGCCCCTTGGTAACGCCGAGCACGCCGCCCCAGGCGTCGTTTTCACCGGGTGCGCCGGCACCACCGGCCACGTCCTCACCCATGATGAACACGCTGGAGTCGCGGCGCATTTCCTGGGCCAGGGCCTCGTTGATTGCCTGCTGATAGCTGATTTTTCTCGCCATGATGGGATTCTCTATTGTTGTTATTCAGGGGGGCGTTCAGGGATAGCTGACGTAGACGTCGGTCAGCAGGTCCGCCGCGGAGGGCTTGGGATCGGACTTGGCCTTGTACACGGCGTTTTCAATCAGCATGTCCACCTCCTTGTCGATCTGGTCCAACTGCTCGACGGTGAGCAAGCCGGCCCGAGTGGTGCGTTCGCGGAACTGCATCAGGCAGTCCTGGTTCTCGCGAAAATGCTTGACCTCGTCGGGCGCCCGATAGGTTTGAGCGTCACCCTCGAAGTGGCCGTAGTAGCGGGTCAGCTTGACCTCGATCAGCGACGGCCCTTCCCCGGCACGGGCACGTTCGACGGCGGCCCCGGCGGCCTCATGCACGGCAAAGAAGTCAAAGCCATCCACCGTCACTCCGGGCATGCCGAACCCGGCCGCACGGTCGGCGATGTGATCGCAGGCCACCGACCAATTGGAAGCGGTGGCTTCGGCGTAGCCATTGTTTTCGGCGATGAACAGGCACGGCAGGTTCCACACCGAGGCCATGTTCATGGCTTCGAACACCGCGCCCTCGTTGGAGCCGCCGTCGCCGAAAAACACCACGGCGACGCTGTCGGTGCCCTTGAGCCGGGCCGCCAAAGCCGCGCCGACCACCAGCGGCGCGCCGGCTCCGACAATGCCATTGGCGCCGAGCATGCCTTTCTCGAAATCGGCGATGTGCATCGAGCCGCCCTTGCCTTGGCAGACGCCGGTTTTCTTGCCGTAGATCTCGGCCATCATCCCGTAGACGTCCACGCCTTTGGCGATGCAATGGCCGTGACCACGGTGGTTGGAGGCGATGCAATCGTCATCGCCCAGGTGGGCCATGACGCCGGCGGCCGAGGCTTCTTCGCCGGCATAGAGGTGGACGAAACCGGGAATTTCGCCGGTAGCGAACTCCACGTGCAGGCGTTCTTCAAAGGCGCGGATGGTGCGCATCACCTGATAGGCGTGCAACAGTTGATCGTGGGTGAGCGGTGTCGACATTTTTATTCTCCTGGGGTGTCTTCTTGAAGATTCAGAGGGTGTTGCGGGTGTTCGCGGCCGATGGCCAGCAAACGCTGTTGCGCGGCGTAGGCCAGCACCGCATTGACGTCGATGCTCAGCGGGCCGCCGGCATCAAGGGTGACCGTGGGCCGGTCCTGCGCGTTGAATTCGATTTCCCGCTCGCCGTCCAGGGCCAGGGTGCCGCTGGAGAGCGACAGGCCGTGGGCGATGCCAGATTCCAAGGGGCCGGCAGCGAGCACGCCACAGCCTTGCAGCAGTCCTGGCGCGAGCGGCACCAGCAGCGCTTCGGGAGATTGCGGGTCCAGGCGCATCCAGGCGCCACCCGGGGCCTGGCGTGAAACCGGAAACCACAAGCCGCACAGCGCCGACAGGCCGATGGACTGTGGCTCGGCGAAGGTCACGAAGACTTCGGCCAGGTCCTGTGCCCGACTAATGGCCCGGGCGCCGACAAACCGCAGGGGCGACACGGCGACGTCCACCAGGGCGACTTCGCGCAGGCCACGTCCGGCATCACAGACCAACAAGCGCTTGTTGCGGCGCAAGCCGATCGAGTCCGGGATTCGGCCACTGGCGTACAACCCTCCGGCCAGGCCGGCACTGGTGGCCTCGCGCAATTCGGGAAAGGCGTTGTTGGTGCCGGTGGACAGGGTCAGCAATGGGATGTCCCCCACTTCGGCGGCCACCGCCTTGTGGGTGCCGTCGCCGCCAAGTACGGCGATCAGCGCCACCTCGCGCTCGGCCATCAGGCGTGCGGCCCGACGGGTGTCTTCGACGGTCTGGCGCAGGGTCAGGTCGAGGAACTCCAGGGCCGGCCAGTGGCTGCTGCGGGCCTGGCGGCTGTGGCTGTTCTTCAGCACGGCGGCGGCCATGCCAATCATGTCGGTGGGCATCAACACCTGTTCGACGCCAGTGGCGCCGAAAGCGGCCAGCAAGCGCTGGATCACCGAGACCTTGTCAGTGCTGGAAAACAGCCCGGCATTGGCGGTCAGGCGCCGCACGTCACGGCCCGATGCGGGGTTGGCGATGATGCCCACGGTCAATGGCCGGCGACTCATGACGCCACCGTGGAGAGAGCAGGCACACGGCCTGGGCAGGAAACCATAGACACCTCGTTGTTATTATTGGATGACCCGTCGAGCGGGCTCCAGAGGTAGAGCAAGGGTGGTGCCAGTTGTGAAGAAAACCGGCTCAAAGCCCGGGCCAGAGCGGCCCCCATGGGATTTTCGATGAAGCGAACCAAGCCCCGGTGAGACGCTCCATGTCAGGCTGCACGAGGTTGCGGCGAGACCCTGAGACGTGGCGTCTCACACCACCCGAAGAACCCGTCGAGCTTGTCTGGACCCGGCGAACGGCGCTTAATGTGCGCACAACGATAAGAAGCTGAATCGGAGGCCCCTATGCTTTCCGCTCACTCCCGGGCGCACGTGGATTGCGTCAGCCGCGTGGTGAAAAACGCGAACCAATTGCCACAACTGCCCGTCCCGGACCTGATCCTCGACTCCTGGCGCCGATCCATGGAGCAACATCACCTGGACCCCGGTTCGCTGCAGGGCCCGCGCATCCTCTCCCAGGACGTGCTCAAGCAATGCCGCGAGCGCTCCGAGCTGTTCCTCAATATCGCCAGCGAAGAAGTGGCCCGCCTCCATGGCCGGGTCCGCGATGCCGACTACTGCGTGCTACTGACCGATGCCCAGGGCCAGACCATCGACTATCGGGTGGAAACCACGATTCGCAATGACTGCCGCAAGGCCGGGCTGTACCTGGGCACCTGTTGGTCGGAGGGCGAAGAAGGCACCTGCGGCGTGGCGGCAGTACTCACGGCGAAGGCCCCGGTGACGGTGCACAAGCGCGACCATTTCCGTGCGGCGTTCATTGGCCTGACCTGCTCCGCCGCACCGGTCTTCGACCCCCAGGGAGAATTGCTCGGGGTGCTGGACGTCTCGGCGGTGCGTTCGCCGGATGATCGGCGCTCGCAGCACCTGATCCGGCAAATGGTGGTGCAGAGCGCCCGGGAGATCGAACAGGCGTTTTTCATGAGCAGTGCCCAGGGCTACTGGGTGCTGCGGGCCCATCGCAACGCCGGCTACGTCGACAGCCAGCCGGACTTCCTGTTCGCCTGGGACGACGACGGTTGCCTGCAAGCCTTGAACCCGGCCGCCCGCCAATACCTGCTGCAACATTACGGGCAATTGCCGCAACACATCGGCCAGGTGTTCGACCAGCAGTTGCTGCACCGTGCCCGGGACGAAAGCCTCTGCTCGCTCGATCACGCCATGCACGGGCGCTTGAGCGCGCCACGCCAGCGGGCCAGTTCACGTTCGCGGGTGGCGATGACCCCGTTGGAAATCGATCCACGCCTGGCCGACAGCCTGCGCCTGGCGGTGCGGGTCAAGGATCGCAACCTGCCGGTGCTGATCCAGGGCGAAACCGGTTCCGGCAAGGAAGTGTTCGCCCGGCAGTTGCACCAGGCCAGCCAGCGCCGTGATCGCCCTTTCGTGGCGTTGAACTGCGCCGCTATTCCCGAAAGCCTGATCGAAAGCGAATTGTTCGGCTACGTCGCCGGCGCCTTCACCGGCGCCTCGGCCAAAGGTATGCAGGGCCTGCTGCAACAGGCCGATGGCGGCACCTTGTTCCTCGATGAAATCGGCGACATGCCGCTGGCCTTGCAGACCCGCCTGCTACGCGTATTGGCCGAGGGTGAAGTGGCGCCACTGGGCGCATCCCGCCGCAAAGCCGTGGACATCCAGGTGATCTGCGCCACCCACCGCGACCTGGAGACCCTGGTGGCCGCTGGTGAATTTCGCGAGGATTTGTATTTCCGCCTGGGTGGCGCACGTTTCCAACTGCCACCGTTGCGCGAGCGCAGCGACCGGCTGGCGTTGATCAATCGAATTCTTGCCGAGGAGTCGGCGCTGTGCGGGGCAACAGTGCAATTGAGCGGCGCGGCCCTGGAATGCCTGCTCGGTTATCACTGGCCGGGCAATGTGCGCCAGTTGCGCCATGTGCTGCGCTATGCCTGCGCGGTGTGCGAAGCCAGCGTGGTCCAGCTCAGCCACCTGCCCGAGTCAATGCACCACACGGACGCCGCCGATCACGGACCGGAGCCGAGCGCCAGCCCGGAACGCCAGGCACTGCTCGATGCCTTGGTGCGCCACCGCTGGAAACCCACCGCCGCTGCCCGGGCCCTGGGCATTTCCCGGGCGACCCTGTATCGACGGGTGCATCAGCATGGTATCGAAATGCCAGGCCGCAGCCCGGCCTGAGGGCCTATCGTCGCGCCAGTTCATGACGGACACATTGTTCGTAGTAGGTCTGCTTGACCGCGACCGGCTTGAGGCGCGAGGCGCTGTTGTAGGTCTGCTCGGTAATGCCCAGGGCGGTCATGCGCATCCAGGGCCGGGGAAACTTGCGCACTTGCAGCTTCTTGCGCGCGCCGTACAGGCTGACGCCAGAAAGCTTCGACGCCTGCGCCCCTGCCGCGATGTCCGAACCCCAGCGGCACACCGACTGCTGGTTTTGCGTCAGCGCCCTGGCCTGGGCCTCAAGCGAAACGGCGGCCAGGAGAAACGTCGCCACGACCCACATAGAAATACGCATAGGTTTGTCGCCCAACTTTCTGAAAGAAAAGAAGTTTGACCTTATGCAAATGAGCAAGGGGCCAGCACCGCTGACCGACATGTGGCTATGTGAGCTTTTGTGGCGAGAGAGCTTGCTCCCGCTGGGCTGCGCAGCAGCCCTCTACCGTCCCCTGAGGCACCGCGTTTGATCGCGGCGGCGGTGGAAGATCGTTCCTCA
>NZ_FPIX01000035.1:24962-65314 GCF_900119205.1 Pseudomonas sp. NFACC16-2
CTCCGCGTGGGAACGCCGCCAGGGACGCTCCGCGTTCCGCTTCTGCAAGGTGACGCAGAGCGTCACGGGATGCATGCCCACGCATGGGAATGATCAATCCGCGCACCGCTTGTTTCATGGGAGCTTGCTCCCTCACCACAAGTCACTGGCCTGCCTTGGCTTCCTGCAACAACTGCTGGATCACCTGCTCCTGCTCGCCGTAGCGTCCTTCGCCAAAATGGCTGTAGCGCACCTGCCCCTTGGCATCGATGAAGTAATGGGCCGGCCAATACTGGTTGTTGAAGGCGCGCCAGATCGCATACTGATTGTCGATCGCCACCGGATAGTGGATGTCCAGCTTGCGCACCTGCTCGCGCACGTTGTCGATGATCTTCTCGTAGCCGTATTCCGGGGTGTGGACACCGATCACCACCAGCCCGTCCTTTTCATACTTCTTCGCCCAACCGTTCACATAAGGCAAGGTGTGCTGGCAGTTGATGCAGTCGTAGGTCCAGAAGTCCACCAGCACCACCTTGCCCTTAAGTGATTCGCTGCTCAGCGGGGGTGAGTTCAGCCATTGCACCGCGCCGTCCAGCGCAGGCATGGCGCCCTGGGATTCGAGGGCCAGCATGGAACTTGCGCCAGCCTTGCTCACCACATAGTCGATGGCCTTGGGCACATTCTCCAGCAGGCTTTTTTCCAAGGTGACCGATTGTTGGGAGGAAGTCGCCGCCAACAAGCGGTCATCCGCCCCGGTGCCAATCGCCACCGCCGCCAGCAACACCACCGCTCCCGTTCCCCGGCGCAGCCAGGTGGTGATCGGCAGCGAGAGTTTCAGGCGTCCGACCAGTCCGCGCCCGGCCAGGATCAGCGTCCCCAGGGACAAGGCACTGCCCAGGCCGTAAGCGAGCAACAGCAGGCTGGTTTGTGCGCTGGCGCCTTGCAGCATGGCCCCGGTCAGGATCACCCCGAGGATCGGTCCGGCGCACGGTGCCCAGAGCAACCCGGTGGCGACCCCGATCAGCACTGAAGCCACCGGCCCGGCCATCCGCCCGGCGCCGGCGTCCAGGCGATTGCCCAGGCTGACCAGCGGCCGCGCCAGCCAGGTGCCGACCCGACTGAAGATCAGCGACAAGGCAAACACCACCATCACCACCAAGGCGACTTGCCGGCCAACGCTGCTGGCACGCAGCACCCACTCGCTGCTGACCACCGCCAGGCTGGAGACCAGGGCAAAGGTCAGCACCATGCCGCCAAGGGTCAGCAGCACCGAGCCACGGGAGCGATCGGCCCGGGCAAACAGAAACGGCACCACCGGAAGAATGCAGGGGCTGAGGATCGTCAGGATCCCGCCGAGAAAAGCGATCAGAAGCATGGCAACACCTCAAAATGGGCTGAAGCATGAATAAGAGCCAACACCTTTGTGGCGAGGGGATTTATCCCCGCTGGGCTGCGAAGCAGCCCCCTGGGTCTATCTGACACACCGAGCTCTTAGGCTTTGGGGCCGCTTCGCGACCCAGCGGGGATAAATCCCCTCGCCACAAAAGCTGGCAGGCATGGCTGGCATGTTGTTCTCAGTTCTGGTTGCTGCAGTTGTCGGAAAACTTGCGGTAGTCCAACGCCTGCTGGTGGCCTGCCGAATCCAGGTAGGTCATGTGGGCATTGACCACGCCGCAGGTCGGCTCGGTGTCTTCGCTAAGGGACAGCACTTTCTGGATGTCCAGGTGAGTGCCGTAGGCGTAGGTTTGCGCCTGCACATTGCTTTCGGCCCGGGCCGACAGTGTGCAAATGTTAAGTGCAGCGAATAGGCAGGCGGCGTAGATGGCTTTGCTGTTCATGGCGATTCCTCGATTCAATGGGTTTACCTGCCGAGGCCTGTTGTATTGCCTCGATGGACGCCATTGAATGCCGCGCAGGTATCGCGCCTGTATCGAGCCAGGTGGCTTTTTGCATCGCTGTGTATCCGTCGCGCGCCAGATACACTGCAATACAAACCGCCGCGAGCCAGGCAGGCCGGCGCCTGTAGACTGCTCACAACGAAACGCCGAGGAGCTGGACACCATGGATCATGTCGATCACGTGTTGATAGTGGATGACGATCGCGAGATCAGAGAGCTGGTTGGCAACTACCTGAAAAAGAACGGTCTGCGCACCACTGTCGTTGCCGATGGCCGGCAAATGCGCGCCTTCCTGGAAACGACCCCGGTGGACCTGATCGTGCTGGACATCATGATGCCCGGTGACGACGGCCTGGTGCTGTGCCGGGAGCTGCGTGCCGGCAAGCACAAGGCCACGCCGGTACTGATGCTCACCGCGCGCAACGATGAAACCGACCGCATCATCGGCCTGGAAATGGGCGCCGACGATTACCTGGTCAAGCCCTTCGCCGCTCGTGAGCTGCTGGCCCGCATCAATGCCGTGCTGCGCCGCACCCGCATGCTGCCGCCCAACCTGGTGGTCACCGAAAGCGGTCGCCTGCTGGCGTTCGGGCGCTGGCGCCTGGACACCACCGCCCGCCACCTGCTGGACACCGACGGCACCATGGTTGCCTTGAGCGGCGCCGAATATCGTTTGTTGCGGGTCTTCCTCGATCATCCGCAACGGGTGCTCAACCGCGACCAGTTGCTTAACCTCACCCAGGGCCGGGACGCCGACCTGTTCGATCGCTCCATCGATTTGCTGGTCAGTCGCCTGCGCCAGCGCCTGCTGGACGACGCGCGGGAGCCGGCCTACATCAAGACCGTGCGCAGCGAAGGCTACGTGTTCTCGCTGCCGGTGGAGATCCTCGAGGCCTCGGTATGAGCCTATCGTTGCGCTGGCCGCGTACGCTGGCCTCGAGGCTGTCGCTGATCTTCCTGGTCGGCCTGATCCTGGCCCAGGGGTTGTCCTTCGGCGTGCAGTACTACGAGCGCTACCAAAGCGCCAAGTCGACCATGCTCGGCAACCTGGAAACCGACGTCTCGACCTCCGTCGCCATTCTTGACCGTCTGCCTGCCGCCGAGCGCCCGGCCTGGCTGCCGAAACTCGCCCGGCGCAACTATGGCTACCTGCTCGACGAAGGCCAGCCCGGGCAACCGATGGATCTTGCCGACGCGCCGATCTCGGTCAGTTCGATCCAGGAAGCCATCGGGCAGGCCTACGGCCTGACCTTCAAACAGATTCCCGGACCGAAAATGCACTATCAGGCGCACCTGCGCCTGGGGGACGGCAACCCGCTGATCATCGACGTACGCCCGGCAATGACGCCCCTCTCCCCCTGGCTGCCGATGGTGTTGCTGGGGCAGTTGGCGCTTTTGATCGGCTGCACCTGGCTGGCCGTGCGCCTCGCCGTCGGCCCATTGACCCGACTGGCCGAGGCGGTGGAAACCCTCGATCCTAACGCCCACAGCGTGCGCCTGGACGAGAAAGGCCCAACCGAAGTGGTGCATGCCGCCAAAGCGTTCAACGCCATGCAGGACCGCATCGCGGCCTACCTCAAGGAGCGCATGCAGTTGCTGGCGGCGATTTCCCACGACTTGCAGACCCCCATCACGCGCATGAAGCTGCGTGCTGAATTCATGGACGAGGGGACCGAGAAAGACAAGCTGTGGAGCGACTTGAGTGAAATGGAGCACTTGGTGCGTGAAGGTGTGGCCTATGCCCGCAGCATCCATGGCGCCACCGAGGCCAGTTGCCGGATCAGCCTGGATGCGTTCCTCGACAGCCTGGCGTTCGACTACCAGGACACGGGCAAGGACGTGCAATTGACCGGGAAAAACGCCGCCGTCATCGACACCCGTCCCCATGCCCTGCGGCGGGTGCTGGTCAATCTGGTGGACAACGCCCTGAAGTTCGGTGGCTCGGCGCAGATCCATGTGCAGCTTGCCGACAACGGGCAATTGGCGATTCAGGTACTGGACCGCGGCCCCGGGATCAACGAGCAGGAACTGGCCGAAGTGCTCAAGCCGTTCTATCGGGTGGAAAGTTCACGCAACCGGGAAACCGGCGGCACCGGCCTGGGCTTGGCCATCGCCCAGCAATTGGCGATCGCCATGGGCGGCTCACTGACCCTGAGCAACCGCGACGGCGGCGGCCTGTGCGCCGAGTTGCGCCTGGCATTCGCAAGCTGACTCAGCCCCTGTGGGAGCCGCCCCCGACCACAGGTCCGCGCCCTTGAAAAAATCGAAACCTTGGACGGCATACACCGGTCAAGTCCTGTATGAACGTCAACCGCTGTACGTCGCGCCAAGCGACGGCGGCCTGAAACGAGGGACAGGCATGAGCATGACCGTCGGTGATTTTCTGGTGGAACGTCTTTACGAATGGGGGGTTCGCCGTATCTATGGCTATCCGGGCGATGGCATCAACGGCGTCTTCGGCGCCTTGAACCGCGCCCAGGGAAAAATCCGCTTCATCCAGGCCCGCCACGAGGAAATGGCCGCATTCATGGCCTGCGCCCACGCCAAGTTCACCGGTGAGCTGGGCGTCTGCATCGCCACCTCCGGGCCCGGCGCATCCCACTTGGTGACCGGCCTCTACGACGCCCGGATGGACCACATGCCAGTGCTCGCCATCAGCGGCCAGCAGGCGCGCGCCGCACTGGGCGGGCATTATCAGCAGGAACTGGACCTGGTCAGCCTGTTCAAGGACGTGGCCGGAGCATTCGTGCAGCAAGCCAGTGTGCCCGCCCAGGTGCGCCACCTGTTGGACCGCGCCGTACGTACGGCAGTGGGCGAGCGCCGGGTCACGGCACTGATCCTGCCAAACGATCTCCAGGACATGGAATACACCGCGCCACGCCACAAGCACGGTACGGTTCACTCCGGCGTCGGTTACCGCAAGCCCAGCGTCGTCCCCTACGAAGAGGACCTGCGCAAGGCCGCCGAGGTCCTCAATGCCGGCAAGAAAGTCGCCATCCTGGTCGGTGCCGGAGCGCTGCACGCCACCGACGAAGTGATCGCCATTGCCGAGAAACTCGGCGCCGGCGTGGCCAAGGCGCTGTTGGGCAAGGCCGCCGTACCGGATGATCTGCCCTGGGTCACGGGCACCATCGGCCTGCTCGGCACTGAGCCCAGCGACAACCTGATGGCCGGCTGCGACACCCTGCTGATGATCGGTTCCGGCTTCCCCTACGCCGAGTTCCTGCCACCTGAAGGCCAGGCCCGGGGCGTGCAGATCGACATTCAGGCGGACATGCTCAGCCTGCGTTATCCCATGGAAGTCAATCTGCACGGCGACAGCGTCGATACCTTACGCGCCCTGCTGCCACTGATCGAAGAAAAAACCGACCGCGCCTGGCGCAAGAAGATCGAGCATTGGCGCGAACGCTGGGAGCGGACCCTGGAAAAACGCGCCCGGGTCCCTGCCAAGCCGATCAATCCGCAGCGAGTCACCTTCGAACTATCGCCCCGGCTGCCGGAGCGCGCCATCATCACCTGCGATTCCGGCTCCTGCGCCAACTGGTACGCCCGGGACCTCAAGATCCGGCCCGGCATGATGTGTTCGCTGTCCGGTGGCCTGGCGTCAATGGGCGCGGCCGTGCCCTACGCCATCGCGGCGAAGTTCTGTCATCCGGAGCGGCCGGTGGTCGCCCTGGTGGGCGATGGCGCCATGCAGATGAACAACATGGCCGAGCTGATCACCGTCGCCAAATACTGGCGTACCTGGGCCAATGGCACCTGGATCTGCGCGGTGTTCAACAATCGGGATTTGAACCAGGTCACCTGGGAACAGCGGGTCATGGAGGGCGATCCGAAATTCGCCGCCTCCCAGGACATCCCCGACGTGCCCTATCACCTGTTCGCCGAATCCATTGGCTTGAAGGGCATCCTGGTGCTGCACGAGGACGACGTGGCCACGGCCTGGGAAACCGCGCTGGCGGCGGGTCGTCCGGTGCTGATCGAGTTTCGCACCGACCCCGATGTGCCACCGCTGCCGCCGCACATCAAGCTGGAACAGGCGAAAAAATTTGCCTCGACCCTGCTCCAGGGCGACCCGAACGAACGAGGCATCGTGGTGGAGACCGCCAAGCAGGTCTTGGGCGCCCTGCTGCCGGGCCAGCGCACGGATAAAGAGTGAGGCACGACGCGATGCCAACCGTTGAGCTGCATCGTCGCTATGAACGGTCCCTGCTCCTGGCTTTTTGCGTGGTATGGGGATGGCTGGCCATTGCGCCGATAAAACGCAGCGATTGGCTGGCGGAGAACCTGCTGGTCATAGCGTTATTGGTGGTCTTGGTGACCGTTCATCGGAGATTCAGCTTTTCCCGACTGTCCGCCACGCTGTTGTTCGTCTTTCTTTGCATCCATGAAATCGGCGCCCATTACACCTATGCCAAGGTGCCTTACAACCAGTGGTGGCAGACCCTGACGGGAGGCCAGTCGCTTGATCAATTCATGGGTTTCCAGCGCAACCAGTTCGACCGGCTGGTGCATTTCAGCTACGGCCTGCTGCTGGCCTATCCGCTGCGCGAGGCCTTGCTACGGGTTACGCCAGCAACGGGGTTCAGGGGGTACTTCCTGGCCTGGAGCCTGATTCTTGCGTCGTCGGCGATTTACGAAATCATCGAATGGCTGGGCGGCGCCTACATCGGGGGCGATACCGCCAAGGCCTTTGTCGGCGCCCAACAGGACCCATGGGACTCACAAAAAGACATGGCCCTGGCGGCGCTGGCCGCATTCATGACCCTGCTGGCCACCGCCGGGGTCAGTTACCTGCGCCAGCGGGACTTCGCCCTCGAATGGACGTTGCGCTTCAAGGCCCGCACCTGACGCAAGCCCCCATATCCGCCGGTTCCTGTGTGATCACGACTAAGTAAATCAGCTCACCAGCCGATATAAGACAGGTGCGGGTGAAATCGCTTTTTGGCTGATGACTTATTTTTATGATTGAAATTGCTGGCAATGACTCAACTGTCCTTTCCCCGGGTTCGCCAACCCGAAGTTTCACCCGTCGCACTTTTCCGGCCATCATGCTCCTGCTGTTTGTCATGTCCGCACTGGCGATCGCCGTGCTGCTCAACATCACCGGCGTCCAGGACCGCCGCGCCCGTGAACAGAGCCTGTTTTTCGCCCAGCAGGCCGTCGAGGGGATCCGCAAAGGTATCGGACGGGACCTGAGCGATTATTCCAAGTGGAGCGATGCCTACCGGCACCTGCATGTCAGCGTCGACAAGGAATGGGCCTACGACCAGGAAAACGTCGGCAGCAGCGTGTATTCGCTCTATGGCTACCAGGCCGTGTTTGTCATTTCGCCGACCGGCCAGACCGTCTATTCGATGATCGACGGCCAGATGAGTGAGGTCAATGCCGACACCTGGCTGACCGGCGACTTGCGAGCGCTGTTGAAAAAAGCCGCCGCTGCGCAAAATCACGACGAAGTGGTCGTCGAGATGCTCCATCACGAGGACGCCCCTGCGTTTGTCGCCGCGTCCGCCATCACCATCGGCACGGACAGCAGCGTGCCCGAAATCCCCGGCCCGCCCAGCCTGATGCTTTTCGTCAAGGTCCTTGATCCCGGCGCCCTGGAAAACCTGGCGCGGGACTTCGCCCTGCCCGATGCCCATATCGCCAGGACACCGGGCCCCGCCGATACCGCCCAGCTGCTGCTCGACAACCTGACCCTGGAAGCCTTGGCCTGGCGGCCGCAGACCCCGGGCCAGGATCTGCGCAAAATCCTCCTGCCGTTGCTGGCCGTGGCGTTATTCGTGCTGGGGATTCTGGCCCTGGCCGTTCTGCGCCATGCCTTGGCCATGCTCCGCGCCCAGGAACGCCAGTACGCCAGCCTGCTGGCCCATCGCAAGGCGCTGGAACGCAGTGAAGAACGTTTCCGCGACATTGCCGAAGTGTCATCCGATTGGTTGTGGGAGGTCGATTCGACCGGGACCCTGACCTATCTGTCGGAACGCTTCGAACAAGTGACCGGCTTCAGTCCCACGCAGTGGCTGGGCAAACCCCTGCACCGTCTGCTTCACCCCCATGGCGGCTCGATCTCGATTGCCCAATGGCTGCTCGGCGGTGCCAACAGCGACTCCTCGGCGCCGCTGCTGTGCGAGTACACCGCGCGCAACCAGCGCATCCGTACCTGCAAACTCTCGGTGCGGGCCATCGAAGCGGGCACCCTGGGTTTTCGCGGCACCGCCACCGATATCACCGACGAATTGCGGGCTCTGGCCCAGATCAAGCACCTGTCCCTGCATGATCCACTGACCGGGCTGGCCAACCGCAACCGCTTGTTCGATTGCCTGCGCGAGCACCTGGACCGAGCCGATCGTCCGCCCCTGGCGCTGCTGAACCTGGACATGGACCGATTCAAGCCGGTCAACGACTCCCTGGGGCATGCCGTGGGCGATAAAGTGCTCAAGGAGGTGGCGCATATCCTCCAGCAAAACGTACGCGGAACTGATCTGGTGGCACGTCTGGGCGGTGATGAGTTTGTCATTGTCATGCCCGACCCGGGCGATGCCGGCGATCTCGATCAACTCTGTGAACGGCTGATCGATTGCATGCAACGGCCCATGCACCTGGACGGCAATACCCTGTACCTGGGGGTGAGCATCGGCGTTGCCTGGTCGCAACCCGGAGACGAACGTGCCGATGAACTCCTGCGCCACGCCGACATCGCCTTGTATGCGGCCAAGGCCGCCGGCCGCAACACCTGGCGCGTGTATGTGGAAGCCATGGGCAACCTGGCCCGCGACCGGCGGCAATACGAACAGCAACTGCGCGACGCCATGCAACGGGATCAACTGGAACTGCGCTACTTGCCTCGCTTCGACGTGAGCGCCGAGCAACTGCACGGTTTCGAAGCCCAGACCTTCTGGCACCACCCCGAGAAAGGTGAACTGGGTGGGGCCGACTTCATACCGGTGGCCGAAACCTCGGGCCAACTGGAAGAGCTGGGTACCTGGATGCTGATCAACGTCTGTGAAGAGGCCGCCACCTGGCCGAGCGCCGTCAACGTCTCCATCGCGGTTTCACCCCGGTGGTTCAACAGCAGCTTCCTGCTCGACCAAGTACAAGAGGCCCTCCAATCGAGCGGCCTGGCGCCTCACCGGTTGACCCTGGAAGTGGCCGAAGGGGTTCTGCTGGCCGACCACAAGACCGTCGCCAGCACCCTCCATGCGCTCAAGGACCTCGGGGTGCGGATCAACATCGACAAATTCGGCACCAACATCGCCTCCCTGCGCGAGGTACTGGACCAGCCGTTCGATGGCATCCGCTTCGATCGCAACATCCTGACGCAGCTGGGCCTGGAGGATGACAAGGAGGGCGTCCTGGCGATGATCCGATTGAGCCGCAGCGTAGGGCTCATGGTCACCGCCGAAGGCATCGAAAACGCCCGGCAATTCAGCCAACTGCGCAACGTGGCCTGCGACCATGTCCAAGGCCCCTACTTCGGCGCCGCCCTGGCCCGCTCGGAAATGGCCTCGTTCTTCACCACCCCGCGGTGGCTGTAACAGACATCCCCACCGCTATCGCGAGCAAGCTCGCTCACACAATGGGCCTGTGGTGAACACAAGACTCATGGACACCCAAGATCACCTGTGGGAGCGGGCTTGCTCGCGATGACGCCGGCACAGCCAACCTCCCTGCACACTGACTTCCTTACAAACTCAACCGCCCCCGCTCTTCCTCAGTCAGCCGCTGGCGGTTCTGTTCGTCCAAAGGCCCCGCACCCAGGACCTGCACCGGGCTCGCCGGGTCGTAGGCCCGAGGCGCTTCGCGGCTGGCGCCGTCGCGGGACGGGGCCAGTTGCTCGGAGCCAAAACTCACCACCTGGACGGTAAACACCGACGCCTGGTTCTGCCGCGCCGCATTCTGTTGCTGACGGGCCACGTCTTCTGCCGCCTGCGTCGCCGAAGACGCCGCCGAACTGGCCGAGGTGATGGCCCCGGTGTTCACCGAGGCCGCCAGCGGCACGCCGGTGGATTTGCCCTGGGTCTGGATGTTGGCCGCGTTCACCACGGTCAACGCCGCGATGTTGACGTTACCCGACACCCGGATCCCCGCCTCGCCCGCATCGATGGTACCCAACGGCGCGATCAGGTCGATATCCCCCGGCGCCACTTCGGCAATCGGGTTGAGCGTGGCAATACCAGCACCGGTACTCGGCACCGCCGGCGACAGCGTCACGTTGCCCCAAGTGTCGTACAAGCGCTTGGGCGGCGTGTACACCACGGTGGTCTTCGAACCGCGACCGGCGTTGATATCGCCCTGGGCCGACCAGCCGATGATCGAACCGCCGAAGGTGGTCATGATCCGGCTCTGCCCCAGCAGGATGCTGTCCTGGGCATACAACTGGATATCGCCCTCGCCCTGGGTGATGACGCCTGCGGTGGACGGCGGCGCGTTGCCCTCGATGCCGAATGTCTGGCCGCCGCCCGGGGTGAGCATTTGGATACTGCCGCCGAAATCGGTGTGCACCCCCGCCCCGCCGAACATCGTGATGTCGCCCTTGTAGGTGATCGGATTGCCCGCCACGTCCTTGGTCGGGAACAACAAGTCGATAGCCTCACGGCCCCGCAGGTAACTGCCCTGGCGCACGCCGCCCACTTCGTTGTACTCACGCCCACCGGCCTTGAGCTCGGCGAAGTACACGTCGCGGGCAAACACCCGCTGCTGCTCGGCCGGCAGTGCCGCGAAGTAGCTGCGGGCCTGTTCGGTGTCGCCGCTGAAGCCGAAGCGTTTCTCCAGCCAATCCACCAGTTCGGTTTCATAGGTCTTGGCGACCTTACCGTCCTGGTCCGCCAGGGGCACGCCGGCCAGGGCCTGGTTCGCCGGGTCCAGGTAGGCCTTGACGAAGCGCTCGTAATCCGCGCCGTTGAGGCCCGCGCCAACTTGCAGCACCAGGCTCGCGCCAGGGCGCGAATCTCCCGGCACCACGGCGCCGAGGCTGGTGATGCTGACCTTGTCGTCCATCAGGATATTGCGCCCGGCGGTGATTTCCAGCAGGCCGGGACCGGCGACGTTGAAGTTGCTGTAGAGGATGTCGCGCCCGGCTGACACGATGGAGATGTCGGTGGGGTTGTTGTGGATGAAGAGGTTGCCGGCGCTGGTGTACTGCCCCGTGACAAACTCACCACCCTGGCCGCCACTCAGCGGTGTTCCGCTGCTGACGATGTCCCGCCCGGCCATCATCCACACCGACCCGGTTCCTTCGTAATAAGTCTGGCCGAATCGGCTGTCATTCGGGGTGGTGAACGTCATCGTCCGCCCGCTATTGACGGCCAGCAAGTCGCCCTTGAGCGCATAGAAACGGGCAGGATCGGTGTTGCTTGCCCATTCGTCGGACGCGCTGCTGCTGTCAAAAGCAAACAACGGCAATGTATTTGCGCCTATAGAGACACGATTGGCATCGACGGAGAGATTACTGACCACCACAGTGTTACCGACAAGCCCCATGAAGGCCGGCCGAAATGGTGTGGCCATGGCCGTGGACGAGGCACCAGAGCGACTGACCGTCAGGTCACCGCCATAGATGGAGTCACCAGCAAGGAACTGCAACTCGCTGTTGATGCCGGGGGCAAGCAGCAAGGCTGAGCGATAGCCGTTACTGGAGTTACCGGAGCCTGCGACCTTGGCCTGGCCGTAGTAAAGACTGCCACTGGCCGCAACGGCCCGCAGAATCGATGGGTAGACTACCGCCAAGTCCGTCTCGCCCCCAGACATCAGCGGCGTCAGATTGCCCCCCGATGACCAGAGATCAATCGCAGTATTAGCCGTCCACAACGAAAACCAACTCACGCCCGAGCCGTTAGTCGCACCATTTTTGAAGGGCGACACGCTCATCATCGGCACCCGCCCCGGGTCGGCAACGTCCATCACGACCAAGTCGCCCAACGTACGCAGATCGAAGGTAGCATCACCAGGCATGAGGGTCAGTCCACCGGTTGCAGATCCTCGTGTGGACTTGAAGGAGTCGTAGGCCCGCGTTTCTCCAGGGGATTGCACTGGGGCACTGTTGCCGTAGAGCAGGTCGATACGACCAATGGCACCACCATCGATTTGGGCGTGTCCTCGCAAATTGATGACCGCGCCGTTGAGATGCCCCATGGTGAACGAGCTCTCGGGATTCAAAACACCACCCACACGCAGGTTGAGATCGCCACCGCCGGTCAATTGCAGGCTGCCATCAGAGCCCACACGTCCGGTGCTGCCCACCGCCAACAGCAGCCCCTGGCTACGAGGGTTGATGTTTGAGTTGAAGTCGTTACCGGCGAGCCGGTTCAACACCCCCGCGTCACCCTTCACCTGTACATCCAGATCACCGCCACCCAAAGTCCCGAACCCGGTGAAAGCGGCCATTTGATCAGCGCCACCCGACACCGTCGACGCGGTATGACTACCAAAGTTGATCCACCAGGCGGTCGGCTGGCTGCTCGCGGAATCACCATTGCCCTGGCGCCAGAGCCAATTGCCTACATTGGCCGAATCCTGGCCCATGTCGGTAGGGTTCGGTCGCCCGTTAGAGTTGACAGGCGCCGTCAGGTTGCCACTGAGGTCACCGCCGACCTTAAGCAACAGGTTACCGCCCGCGTCCGGATACCAGGCGCGATAGAGACTTTCAGCGCCGCCATCGACCAGCTTTTCGTTACTGCCATCCTCGTCGGCGAGCACCTTGCCGTTGGCGCCCAGGGCCTTCGGCTGGTTGTAGGGATCGCCTGGGAACGTCGGTGCCGACGAGGTGCCGGCGGTGTAGATGCCGAACAACGAATCCATGCGCAGGCTGCCACCGCTGAGCAGTTCCAGGTCGCCGGTGCCGGTGCGGATGACGCTCGGACGGACACTGCCGGCAACCGCTTCATACTCCACGTCTGCGGGGGCACAGACACTCGGCGCCGCGTCGCAGAGTGACTGGACCGAATCAAACTGGAAAAACTGCGCAGCGGCCTGGCTGATCAGCTCGCCGGCCTTGACCTCAAAGCCGGAACCTGCCAATTCCTCCTCCGCTGCCTTGGTCCATCTGTAAGAAGCTTGAAGCGCGCAAATACCAGCGAAATCCGCACAGAACGCGTCAACCGAGTCGTAGCCAAAATTGCTCACGATTGTCAGGTCGACGGTTTGCCCGAGCGCTACCGTGAACCCCGCGCCCGCCAGCTCATCGACCCCTTGTTGGGTCCACCGATAGGTGCCCTTGGCCGGCACGGATTTGCCAAACATGCCGTAGTGACTATCGGCAAGACGCAAGTCGCCACGCACCGGGGCAGGCTGGACGATCCGGCTGTCCGCCGCTGTCGTATCCGCCCCGGCCACCAACCGCAGCGACCAGGATTGCGCCCCCTCGGCGAGCATCGGGGCGATGGCCCACAGACGGCCATCGCTGCCGGCAATTTCCGGACGTAGCTGGATCGACTCGACGCCATTGGGCAACTTCACATCGGTGCCGGACGGGATCAGCGAACCGCGATTCAACGCCAGGCTGCCATCCAGCTTGAGGATATTGCTCTGGGCATTGCTCGCATTCGCCACATTGGGCAGCGCCACGCCCTTGGGCCAGGTGAAACCGAGCAGTGCGGCGGCACCGCTCAACACGCTGCCGGCGCCCAACTGCGAGCCGGCTTCGAGGGTCTGGGCCCGGCTCAGCAAAGTGCCCGCGGCAAACAGCAGGTTGCCGGACGCATCGTGCACCGCTGCCGCCAATACCGTGCCGGCCGGCAGCTCCAAGGGTTGCTCAAGGACTGCGGCCACCGGCAGTCGAGTGCCCGCCGCCAGGGTCACGCCTTTGATCGGCAAGTCGTAGTTCAGCGTGGTTCCCGCCGGGAACGCCGTACCGTCGGCCAGCGTCACGCCGGCACCGGGGACGACGATGTCGCCACCGGTGAAATCGATGCCGGGCAGCAGCACCCAGCCTTTGTCATCCTGGGTGGCGGGCGGCGGAGCGAATCCGTCGTTGATGCTGCCGTAGATGCTCAGGTCGCCCCCGGCGCGCAGGGTCAGCGCACCGGCCTCGCCGGAGCCGTACACAGCAGTTTGCCGGGTGTGCGGATTCACACTGGCGTAGCGATAGCCGGACAGGTCCAGGTCACCCTGCACCACCAGGTCGCCGTCGGCCGTGGCGCTGACAATCTCAACGCCGGGCCGCAGGTGGAACGCATCGGCGTAACGGGCGTTGTTCAGGCCGGCGAGTCTACGTTGCATCAAATCGCTGTTGGCCAGCGCCGCGTTGATGAAGGCGAGGCTGTCCTGATGCTTGCCATCCAGGTAGGCCTGGTCGATGACCTGATAAGGACGGCCACTGGCCGCCGGATCGCTGCCAAAGGCTGCATCGTTGTACTGCCACATACCATTGACGGCGATGGACCGCGCGCCCTGGATATCCAGGTTGCCGCTGGCGTCGATGGCGATGTCACCGTGGGTGGCATCCGGGCCGGCGCGCCGGGCATTGAGCTCCAGGGTGCCGCGAGCGCGGCCATCATGCTGCCCCGCAGGCGCCGCGGTGCCATGGCGCAAATCGATGCGAGCACCGTCGGCCAATGTCAGCACGCCGCCCCGGGAGGTGAGGTCGACCATGGCGCGGTTCGGTGAGTCGATGATCTTGCCGTAGCTGTCTACACGCAGGCGATTGCCGTGGGCATCGAGCACCGCGCTGCTGCCCAGGGTCAGGGACCGCCCGGCGGCGAGCCGGATGCTGCCGACCCGTTCGCCGCTGGCGTCTACCTTGCCATTGACCAACAGGTTTCCATTGTCGACCGACACGCTGATGGTCGAGGCCTTGAGTTCGTTGCCGATCACCAGGTCGCCCTGTTTGAGCTGGAAGCCACGGGAACCGAACACCTGTCCGTCATCCAATCGTTGGTTCAAGGCCGCGAACTGCTCGCTGAGGCTGCCGTTGCCGCCCAGGCGCTGGGCCTGGACTTCCACACCGCCGGCCAGGTACGGCATGGCGGTGCCGCCGGCGTCATATTCGCCCGTGCTGCTGCCGAGAATCCGACCCTGCAAATCAACGATCCCGGCGGCCTCGTCCAGGGCCACGGCACTGAGCCGGCCAGCCTGGTTGTTACGGGCCGAGAGGTCGATGCTTGAACCATCCGCCTGGCGGATGTTGCCGTTGCGGCTTTGCAGGATCACCTCACCACCGGCGCTGTAACGCGTCACATCGTTGAAGGTGACTGCGCGCCCAGCCAGGTCGATCTGCGCCGCATCCGTCAGGGTCAGGTCATCCGTCGCGCTGAGGGTGAGCTTGCCGCTGGGCAGCACCACTGCGCTGGCGAGGTTGAGGCTCGCGCCCTTGAGGGACAGCTCGCCCCCTAGCCCGGAGACAGCGCCAGGCTTAGCGGTTGTGCCCGTTACATTGACCACGCCGCCTGCAGTAATGCGGTTGACCGATCCGGCTTCACCCGTGAGCAACGGCGTGAGGATATTCAGATTGCCGCCGCTGTAGACGTAGCCTGTTTTTGCGTCATAGGCGCCCTGGCTTTGATACACCGCCAGGCTGCCCTTGTGATTGGCGGTCAGGCGTTCGCTGGCGCTGAGGTTGACGTTGGCGAATCCCAGGGCCAGGCGGTCCAGGGTGGTGACCGAGCTGGGCTGGGCGAAGTCACCGTAGCCGAATTCGATGCGCTGGGCCTGGATGTCCAGGCGACCGGCACCGGTACCGGCCCCACCGGCAATCACCGAACCCGGCGCGCCGACAGCGCCGTTCCAGATCAGGTTGGTGGTGCGAATGGTCGCCACATCATTGGCGCTACCGGCACCATAGATGGCAGGGGTGCTGAGCATCAGATTATTCAGGCGCGACTTGCCTGTTGTCGGGTCATAGGTGTCGAGACTGACGGTACCGTAAAAATTCAGCGCCTGACTGGCCGACAGTTCGAGGGTTTCCAGGGCCGGAGCACCGTACTCGGTGTCCCCGCGCAACAGGCGATCGAGCACGGTCTGGCTCAGGGTCAGCCCCGCCGGCAAGACCTGGTGCGTTGCCGCAGCGCTCAGGGCCTGGGCGGTGCCAACGTTGATGTTGCTCAGGGCCAGCGTCAGGTGACGGGTGCCATAGCGCACTTGGTCGTCCAGTTCCAGGCTGCTGCCCGAGGCGGCGACGATACTGCCTTCAGAATGAATCTTCGTCACGCCTGTGCACGGTGTCAGGCTGCAACCGCCGATACTGACCGAACCCGTGGAGCCCGATTGCGGAGCCAGCACGTTGAGCAAGCCGTTGGAAGCCGCCAGCAAATTGTAATTCTGGTTCCTCACATTGAGGTTATAGATAAAGCCATCACGGGCATCGTACGCCGCCTTGCCTTGGCCGAGGGTGTTGATGGCGGCGCCTTGTTCCACCAACAGCTCGCCCCCGTCGGTCAGCAGAAAAACCTCCGGTGCCGCCAGAGTCGCGCCTTCACGCAAAGTCACACTGCGCGAGACCCTTTGTGGCGTGACGTCGTTACCCCCTTGGCCATAAAGAATTGAAAACTGGCCGCCGATCACTTGGCGCGAGGCGTTCAATGCATTGAGGCTTGCGGCATTGAGGGTCACACCTTCGAAACCGGCCGTGGCCCCGCGCCCATCGGCAACTACCTCCAGTGCGCTACCGGTGCCCCCCACCACTGCAACGGTACCGCCGTATCCACCCGTCTGAGGCGCGAACTTGCCAATACCCTTGAAGGAGAACGCCTGATCCCCAGCGCCCCTGGCCAGGTTCAGCTTCAAAGTCTTGGCATCCACTGGCAATAAAGCCCTGGGGACACCCAGGCGTCCGGCGTCGGCCACGGCAAACTGGGCGTAGCTGGTTTCGTTGTATTGCGAGTAGCGGCGAAGCACATCTCCCGACGTCAGAATGACCTGACTGGACAAACTGTTGCGCTGCCCGGTATTAGCCACCGACAGTACCCCAGCGGTGGTCCAGGAGCCATTGCGCATCTGTTGCGCAGCCGTTGTCACCCCCTGCCCCGCCAGGCCATTGACTTCGACCCGGAACGCTCCCGGCAACAAGGCGTAGGTAGAGGGCATCAAGGTATAGGTACCCGCGGCCAATCCCGGAACGCCAGTACCAATGGTAATTTGCTGGCCTACCCTGGGGTCCACTGCGCCGCCTTCGGGGGCGACTGGTGCATATTGGCTCTGGTTGCCCGGCACGATGGCATAGACCGGGTTGCTGGATAGGCCCGGCAAGGTAAAACCGCCGTTCGCGCCGATTTGTACCAGCGGATTGAAACGCGCGTCGGTGGAACCCCCTCGGCCAGAGATAAACCCGGCGCCGAGCAAGTCACCACCCCCCGAGAGGTCGAGTACCGAGCCTTCCTGAGCAACCACCGACTGGCCCCCCAGAATCACGCCGACATTGAGGTCACCATTGTCGGAGGGCACTGCGCCTTGCCCCAGCAGAACGACTTTTTTGCCTGCGTACTGGTAACTCTGCCCATCGACAGTACCGCCATAAGGCAGGATCAGCCCTAGGCCGCTGACGGAGGTCAAACTGTCCGGCAACAAGTCCAGCCGGGCAGATATGCCCGCCGAGCTATCATTTGTACCGACTTCAAGCAGCCCAAGCGGAGCCCGTACGACACCCCCTTGTTCGATCTTCGCACTGCCCAATTGCAAGCGACCGAACACCGAATAAGGCACCTGGGGGACGACCTGGGTGGTACGGCCGATAACCAGACTGCGCGTCGGATCGTAGAGAGGGATGTTGTTAACGGGATCGCGCCCCCAGCCATACCCTGCCAAAACACGAGCGCCTACGCCGGTCGCTGGATACAGTTGGGCGGCCTGCAGGATCATGTCCGCAGGCGTCACCAGTTGAGTTGTGAAACCTAAAGGCAACCCTTCGTTCGAGAACCCGGCCAGGAATCGCACATCTCCCCGACTGCTTAACTGAACCCGGTCAAAACCTGTGCGCTCCAACTCGACGGTGCTGCCGTCGGCCTGCCGCACGGTCCCCTTGCTGCTGAACGTCACGTTACCCTGCACATCCAACAGGTCTGCGTTGACAGAAAACACGGCCTTGTTCGTCTGCAATGATACGCCGCCGTCGACCACCGGTCGGACGTAGTTATCCTTGTTTGGAAGGTTGGCCGCGGGGCCCGACAGCAGTACATGGGAAGCATTGAGTTGAGCCCGGGTATTTGGCGCGGCTGCACTCGTGACAAAGTTGCGGGCATACAGGCTCAGGCTTTGGCCAAGGGACAGCGACACGTCACCATCGATGCTCAACAGTCCATTGCTCAACAGCGCCAGGCTGTCGAAACCTCCCGACTGGACCTGATCAACACCCAAGCGCCCGTGGCCGTAAACCAACGAGTCCGCCGCTGTCTCGGCATTACCCTCCAGCAAGCTCGCAGGCGCGGTCTGTCCCAACACCAACTCACGCACCTTCATCGCTCGGTCGCTGGCGGCGTTCTTCACGTAGTAAGGCGTTTCCAATGCCACCGACAACTTGCCGCCCGCCGCCCCTGTCCCGCCCGAATGGGCGCTGAATGCGCCATCCAGGTACAAACCATTGGCCGACGCCAGGGAAATGCTGCCGCCATTGCTCGCCACCGAGGTGCGCCCCTGTCCGGGAATATCCAGCACGGCCTGGCTGCCATCCGCTTGCAGACGCGCGCCCTCGCGCACCACCACAAACAGTTCGGATGCGGAAGCCGAACCTTTCTCGGCGTCGATCTGGCCGCCGATGACAATCTGCCCGCCATCACGTACCAGGCCATAGGTCTGACCGCGCATATCCCGGGCGGTCACGGCCCGGCTGGAGACATCGATCAGAGCCTGCTCGCCCAGCCAGATGGAGCGACCGTGGCCCTGAGCGTTGACGGCTTCTCCCTCCGCACCAATGACGCTCAACCCGGTGAGGCTGACCCGCCCACCCCACGCATTGAGGGTACCGTTGGCGGTCAGTTGACCGATGCTGCGCACATCGATGCCCTGGCCCGGATCGACGCTGACCACGCTGCCCTTGCCCAGGTTCAACACGGTGCTGGCCATGTCGGCGGCGCTGGAGTTCGCGGTACCGGCAGTGAGACTCAGGCTCGCGCCGCGACGCTGGGTCATGACACCTTTGATCGCATCTTCCTGGTACAGCTCCGGCGTCCAGCGCTGCAACGCATCGGCCGGCTCCGCGCCGCTGCCGGTGTTCAACGCCTGCTCGCCAAAGCGGTACACCGGCATCGTCACATCGACCTGGGCCCCGTCGGCCACGGTCAGACCTTCGTTACCGGTGATGTCATAGGCCGAGAAGCCTTTGTCAAAAAAGTCTCCGCCCAGTTGCAGGGTGCCCGGTTCAAGCGGCGAGCCGCTGTCGCCGATCAGCACTTTATGGGCCGCCAGCGTCAAGGTCCCGCCGCCATTCACGCCGGTGCCGCGCAGTTCACCGTCAAGGTTCAAGGCGCCGTTATCGGACGATACGCCGGTACTGGCGGTCAGGGTCAGGTCACCGCCCTTGCCGCCGCGGGTCTTGCCATCGGCCATGACCGCAGCACCGGAACTGACGTCAATCCGACTGCCCTGACGCACGTCAATGTCGCCACTGCTGCGCACGGACACCGTGCCGCCGTTGAGGAACGGCAGGCCTTGGCGGTCGTTGCCGTCAAGCAGCAAATTGCTCCACAGCCCAGCGGTGTTCAGCATCACGCCCTCGCCCAACGTGACCCCGGCACGCTGACCGGTGGCGGGCGAAAGCACGACGTCTCCCATCTGGAAGTTATCGGTTCTGACCTGCTTAAGAACGTTACCCAAGGCAATGCGACCGCTGCGAGCCGTCAGGTTGGCGTTGACTTCCACCTGTGGTGCATAAAGCGTGATGTCGCCGCCATCGGCCACTTTAAGCGTGCCATCGACTTTGATACCTTCTGCCGCCGCCACCTTGACCGCGCCGAGCTGGAAGCCATTGAGCAGTTCGTTATCCAGCACCAGCTTGCCTTGCCGATCGGTGTCGACCACCGAGGTCAGGTCCTGGCCCGCGGCAATCTTGTCGGTCACCTTGCCGACGGTGACCTGATCGAAGGTGGGGTTCAAACCGCTGTTGATCACGCCTGCAGTCTTGTCATAGATCGGCGTGTAGCTGCCCACCCACAACTGCGCCCGTCGGGCCACGGCATTTTGCGATTGCTGGTAACCGTCGAGGTTGAGGTTCGGCGCCTGAGTCTGGCGTTCACCCTGGTAGACCTCACCAACGATTTGGCCTTCCAGCACCGCGTTGCGGGTCGACACCACCAGCTTGCCGGCATCGCGGCCGACGGTGTAGCCGGCTTCGAAACGCTCGCGTGGGGCAATCAGCGGGTTGTAGTAGTAATCGGTCTGGCCCCAACGCTGGCTGTGGTCTTCGTAGCCCTTGTAGATACCGGTGTAGAGAATGTCCCCCGGCGCCTTGGACAATTCATGCAAACGCCCATCAGCGCCCTTGAGCCAGGACTGCCGCAAGTAGCCGCTCTGCACATCCAGGGTACCGCCAGACAGGTTCAGTTGCGCTGCCTGCTGGGTCACCACGTCGTTGCCAGTGAACGTCAGGGTGCCGCCTTGAGCAGCCCATTCACCGACGCTGTGGCCTCGGGTCCCCAAGTAACCGCCGACTTCCAACAGCCCACCCGCTGTGTACCAACGGTCGGTGGCGTAACCATTGGTGCCCGCCGGCACGTAGATCAAGTCGCGCACATCCACCCAAACATCGTTGTTGGTCAGCTTCCCGTCCTCGCGGTTGACCGGTGCGTCGCGCTGTTCATTGCCCTGCACGTTGACCTTGATGGAGTTGGACTCCATCGCCACCTTGACGCCAATGGCGCCGGATACGTCGATCACCGCGCCATCGCGCACCAGGCTGCGCCCGGCGGCGCTGACCGCGACCTGGCCGCCGGTGGCCAGGGTGATGGAGCCGTTCTGGAAGTCAACGCTACCGCCACTGACGATCTCGACCCGCGACTGATCGGTGCGGTCGACCACACTGCCGAGGTTGTTGAACTGGCCGGTGATCAGGTTGTTCGGCGTGCCATCCAGGCCGGCCGGTCCGGCATTGCGCTGACTGTCCAGGGCACTGCCGCCGGCGGCGTCGAGCAACACCGCCGTGGCGCTGCCCAGCCCCAGGGTCACGCTGCCAGTGCTGTCGCTGAAGGCGTTGAGCAGGTGCACGGTGCCGCGGGTGTCCACTGAACTGGTGGCGACGGCCACGCCGTTCTGCTCGACCCGGTGTCCGGTGAAGGTGATGTCGCCGGTGCTGGCCTGGATCAAGCCGCTGTTGATCACCGTGCCGGCGCTGCTGCCCGGTTTGAGGGATGTCGCGACCTCGTTGCCACGGGTGGTGGAACGCAGGTTGCCGCTGGTGCCCTGGCCGCGCCGGATGTAGAAGCTATCGCCTGCCGCCAGGGTGGTCTGGCCCTTGGCGGTGATGATCGAGCCGGCGTTCTCCACTTCGCTACCCAGCAGCAAGGCATAGCCGCCCCCCGCCGTGGAGGTGGCGGCACGATGGGTTTCAATCAGTGCGCCCTGCTGCACTTCGACCTTGCCCGCCGCGTCGGTGAAAGTCGGCTGGGTGCCAGTGGCATCGACGTACAAGCCGCGCTTGCTGAATTGCTCATCGCTGATGTTGGCCGCCACCGCCGCCAGGTTGCGCACGTTGACCTGGCTGCTGCCGCTGAAAATGATGCCATTGCGGTTCACCAGCATCACCGTGCCGTTGCCCTTGATCTGGCCCTGGATCTGGCTCGGCCGCGCTTGCGGATCGTTGACCCGGTTGAGCACGGCCCAGTCCGACTGCTGCTGGAAATCCACCGTGGTGTTGCGCCCGATGTTGAAGGTTTCCCAGTTGAGAATCGCCTTGTCGGCGGTCTGCTCGATCTTCACCGTGGTCTTGCCGCCGGCCTGGGTCTGCTGCGGTCCCTTGGCGTTGAGCCAGCCCTGGGTCAGGCTGTTATCGACCTTGAGCCCGCCCTCGCCCAAGCCGTCGGGCACGGTCTGGATTTGCCCGAACGCGGCCTGCCTTCCTGCCGCTTGCGCCGCCTGCTGGGCCGCGATGGCGGCCACGGTGTTGTTGAGGTTGGTCAACGAACGCTGCAACTGCGCATTGGCCCGTTGCTGTTGGGCCAAGGGCGGCGGCATGCCTGGCAACGCCGTCGTGGGCCGTGCCGCGCCACCGGCCGGGGACGCGCCCTTGGCGGCAAACCAGGCCGAACTGAACGCGGTCGCCGCCTGGGCATTGCCAGCCACCATCAGCAGGGCAATGGCCTGGGCCAGTGGCTTGAGCCGCAACATCGACAAATCGCCATCGCGACGTGGAGCATTCAGGTTCGTCTGGGGTTTGCAGCGCAGCATCCTACTCATCCTTTCGGGTTCGCTCTAAGGGGGCGCAACGCAGTGCTATCAAGCTGCCAGCGTTGGTTATAGGGGATAGGCGGTTACAGCCGCTCGGGACCGAACGGATGTCATGAAAATTTCATGTGGCTGTGTTGGCGCGGGTATGACGCAAAAAGTCAGCAACGGCTTTCACCGTTGCTGACCGGGTGTTGCAGGTCGTTCAAGCCTGGGCTTACAACGGACGACCGATGGCGTTGCAGACACTGGTGTTGCCGATGCTCAGACCGCTGGAAGCCGTGACGAAGGAATCACGAATGGCAGTTTTCCAAGCCGAAGGCAGTGGCACGAAACGGTTGGCGGTGATGGCCGAGTCGTTGTTGGTCAACGAACCGTAGTGACGGCTGAAGAAGTTGCGAACCTGAGTGGTCTGGGTCGCATCGGCGTAGCACTGGCTGAAGATCACGTTGGTGAAACCCAGGATTGGGTAGCCGGTGGTTGGGTAGAGGCGCAAGCTAGGGTCAGCCGGAATGGTTTCATCGATCACTTTTTGAGAAGTGAAAATAGGCACCCAGGCGTTTGGTTTTGACCGGTCGGCAACAGCAGGAACCGTAACGGCATTGATAGCTGCCGACACGTTGGCTGGTGCAGGGGAAAGACCGCCAACACGAGCGACCTTGGTGGCGTCGTCCAGACCGGCCAGGGTAGTAGCGGCGTAATCCGGGCTCATATAGGTGATACGACCCTGCGCAGCGTTCAGTGCAGTCATCACGTTAGCACTGCCGGAGGCGGAAACGGCACCAGCTGGCAGGCCACCGCTGTAGCTGGAGGCGAAGGTGGTGGTGACACTGAAGGTGCCGGTTTCAGCGCACTTGGCATTCAGGAAGCGGGTGAACAGCTCGGTGGTGCCGCTGCTTTCTGAACGGTAAACCACGGTGATTGCGCCAGTACGGCCCGAACCAGTGATCTGGCTCCAGTCGGTCAGACGGCCGGAGAACACGCCGCACAGTTGGTTGACGCTCAGGTCGACGTTGGCGGTGCCAGTCTTGTTGAACGGAATGGCAACCGAAGTGGCGACCGAAGGCACCTGGATCAATGGACCCCAGGCGGCACCGTGGGCACTGACGTAGGTGCTCAGTTCAGTGGCGCTGAGCTTGGAGTCGCTACCAGCCCAGTGGACTTTCTTGCCGCTGGTGTCGCCAGGCACGAACTTGGTGTAGTCGTTGGTCAGGAAAGCAGCCTTGCCAGCACCGCTGCCCACGCCGATGTAGGGGGCAAAACCGGCAGTCAGTACGCCGGAAGTCTGATAGAGCGGCTGAGGCAAGGTAGCACCACCGCCGTTGACATCAGCCATGGCAGCCTGAGCGGCGCAGAGGCCGGCGAGGGTCAGGGATACCGCGAGAACGTTGCGCTTAAACATGAAGAATCTCCTTTCATCGTGTTCGTACGTAGGTTGGATGACGCGTGCTTGCCGTCATGGCGCTCGGTCCTGTGCCGGTGGCGATGGGGTGAGGCCATGGGTTAGAAATTCGCAGTTTCCGGTGACAGATAAAGGAAAAAACCTCGGGAGCTGGGGGCTGTTTTTCGGGTTTTTTTCTCGGGTGTTCGAGGGCTCTGGATTGGGGTTTCGAGCAAGTTTTGCGGTTGTCCGAGGTGGGGGGCGCGATGGAGATGACGGTGGGTGGTTGCCGGGCAAGCAAACATGACAGAACGAGGATCCCGAGTTTGGTGCGGTCAAGGCTCGGGAGATGTCCGCAGTGCCGAAAAATTTCTGACCGGTCGCCGCTTTTGTGGCGAGGGGATTTATCCCCGTTGGGCTGCGCAGCAGCCCCTCCTACTGTCGTCTCGATGTGTCAGACAAATTGAGTAGGTTGTCTTGGGGCTGCAACGCAGCCCGGCGGGGATAAATCCCCTCGCCACAAGATCAATGTTCGCCACGGGTTGCGTGTACTTACTGAACCAACTGATTGATCTCGATAATCGGCAGCAACACCGCCATGACGATCACCAGCACCACCGCGCCCATGACCACGATCATCAGCGGCTCCAGCAGCGCGGTCATGCCCATCGCCCGGCGTTCGATGTCGCGGGACAGGGTTTGCGCGGCGCGTTCGAGCATCGGCGGCAGGCAGCCGGTTTTCTCGCCGCTGGCGATCAGGTGGATCAGCACCGGCGGGAAGACTTTTTCCACCCGCAGCGCCGCCGCCAGGTTGACGCCTTCGCGAACCTTGGCCGTGGCCTCGCTGACGCTCAGGCTCAGACGGTCGTTGGACAGCGTCTGGCGCGCGGCTTCCAGGGCGCGCAGCAAGGGCACTCCTGCCCCGCCGAGAATCGCCAGGGTCGAGGCAAAGCGAGCGGTGTTGAGCCCGAGCACAAAGCGCCCGATCAGCGGCAGGCGCAGCACCCGGGCGTGCCAGTTCAATCGCGCCGCCGGTTTACGCAGATACAGGCGCCAACTCCAGAACCCAGCGGCCAGCACGCCGAAGCACAGCCAGCCCCACGCACGAATGAAGTCACTGGCGGTGAGCATGGCCAGGGTCAGCCCCGGCAAGTCCTGGCGGGCCTGGGAAAACGCACTGACCACCTGCGGCACCACATAGCTGAGCAGGAAAATCACAATGGCGATCGACACCAACCCCACCACCCCGGGGTAGATGAACGCCGTGAGGATCTTGCCCCGCAGGTTGTTGCGCTCCTCGATGTAGTCCGCCAACCGCTCCATCACCTGGGCCAGGTCGCCGGACTCTTCGCCGGCGGCAATCAATGCCCGATAAATTTCCGGAAAGTCCCGGGGCCGCGCCGCCAGGGCTTCGGCCAGGCGCATGCCGCTGCGTACATCGGCGCGCACCGCGCTCAGGGTCTGGGCGATGTGCTTGCGCTCGGCCTGCTCCACCGTAGCGCTCAACGCCGCTTCCAACGGCAGGCTGGCGCCCAGCAGGCTCGCCAACTGCCGGGTGGCCCAAGCCAGGTCGTTGTCCGAGAGCTTGGCGCTGAACAAGCCACCACCGTTGGCTTGCGCCGTGTTGCGCTCGACCTGCACCTGCAATGCCGTCAGCCCCCGGCTGCGCAACAGGTTGAAGGCCGCCCCCTGGCTGTCGGCTTCCAAATGTCCGGATTCGATCTTGCCCTGGGCGTCGGCGGCCTCGAAACGGTAGCGATTCATCAGGCGTCCCGTGTTACGCGCAGGATTTCTTCAGGGGCCGTGGTGCCACTGCGCACCCAGCGTTCGCCATCCTCGCGCATGCTGAACATCCCGGCTCGGCGGGCAGCGGCGCGCAATGCCTGCTCCCCTGCCCCCTGGTGGATCAGCGTGCGGATGTCATCGTCGATGCAGAACAGTTCATGGATCCCGGTGCGCCCGCTGTAGCCGGTCTGGTTACAGCTCGGGCAACCCACTGGGCGCCAGGTGCCGGGCGTGGCCGGATCCGGCTGCTTGCACTGCGGGCACAACCTGCGCACCAGTCGCTGGGCGAGCACGCCGAGCATCGACGAGGCCAGCAGGAACGGCTCGACGCCCATGTCGATCAGGCGGTTGATGGCCGACACCGCGTCGTTGGTGTGCAGCGTCGCCAGTACCAGGTGCCCGGTGAGGGACGCCTGCACGGCGATCTGCGCAGTCTCCAGGTCGCGGATTTCGCCGATCATGATGATGTCCGGGTCCTGGCGCAGGATCGCCCGCAACGCCAGGGCGAAGGTCATGTCGATCTTGGCGTTGACCTGGATCTGGCTGATGCCCGGCAGGTCGTACTCCACCGGGTCCTCCACCGTGAGGATGTTATGAACGCTGGCGTCCAGCCGGGCCAGGGCGGCATAGAGGCTGGTGGTCTTGCCGCTACCGGTGGGGCCGGTGACCAGGACGATGCCGTGGGGCTGGCGGATCAGGTGATCGAGCTTGCCCAGCACGTCCGGGTCCATGCCCAACGTTTCCAGTTGCAGGCGTCCGGCCTGCTTGTCCAACAGCCGCATCACCACCCGTTCGCCGTGACCGGTGGGCACCGTGGAGACGCGGATATCGATCGGTCGCCCGGCCACGCGCAGGGCGATGCGGCCGTCCTGGGGCAGGCGTTTTTCGGCGATGTCGAGCTGGGCCATGATCTTGATCCGCGACACCAACGCGCCATGCAGGGCCTTGCGCGGCGAAACCACGTCGCGCAGGGTGCCGTCGACGCGGTAGCGCACCACCGAATGGCTTTCGTAGGGTTCGATGTGGATGTCGCTGGCCTCGTCTCGCGCGGCCTGGGTCAGCAAGGCGTTGATCATGCGGATCACCGGCGCGCCGTCCTGGGTGTCCAGCAGGTCGGTGATCTCGGGGATGTCCTGCATCAACCGGTCGAGGTCCACTTCGTTTTCCGCCGCGCCCACGACGGCGGCGGCACTGCCAGTGTCGGCATAAGCACTGTTGAGCAGCCCATCGAGCTCCTCGTCGCGCACCCGCTCCAGCCGCACGTCGCCGAACTGACGGCGCACCTCGCTGATGGACCAACCCGGCGTGGACGGGCACACCATCAGCACCGCACCGTCCTCGGCCTGCCGCAGCACCAGGCGCTGGGCCTTGGCCCAGGCGTATGGGAGGGTGTTCATGGCAACAACCCCCGACCACTTGGCCGTGCACAAAACCTGTGGCGAGGGGATTTATCCCCGTTGGGCTGCGCAGCAGCCCCCAGCCTGACACCAAGGTATGTCGGGGGGATGTTGTAAGTTTTTTTGGGGCCGCTGCGCAGCCCAACGGGGATAAATCCCCTCGCCACAAATGCAGTGTTTCCAGGGTTGTTCTTCATCAGCGAGTGCCTCCTTCGACAGGCACCGCCTTGATCACCGCCCTCGGCGTTTGCAGCCCGACGGGCGTGGCGCTGGGAATCGCCCTCGCCGAGGCTGGCAATTGCGGCGCCTGCATGTCCGGCATTGCCCAGCTGCGGTCTGGTTGCAGCAGGCCTTGGGCGCGGCGCATGAAGTCGTAGCGGTTGAGGGTAATGCCACGTCCCGCCGCCGTGTCGCGGATGATATAGGGCCGCAGGAACACCATCAGGTTGGTCTTGGTGATCTGCCGCCGTTCGTTGCGAAACAGCGCGCCGATCCCGGGAATGGTCGACAGCCACGGTACCGCGTCGTTGCTCTGGCTGTAGCCATCCTGCAGCAGCCCGCCAAGGACCATGATCTGCCCGTCGTCGAGCAGGATGCTGGTGTCGATGGCGCGCTTGTTGGTGACGATACCCGTGGTGCTCGAGGCGCGATTATCGACGCTGCTGACCTCCTGGTAGATGTCGAGCTTGACCGTCCCGCCTTCGGAAATCTGCGGCCGGACATTGAGCTTCAAACCCACCTCCTCGCGGGTCACGGTCTGGAACGGGTTGTTGCTGGTACCACCGCCGCCCGTGACGTAGCTGCCGCTGACGAAGGGAATGGTCTGGCCGACGAAAATGCTCGCCGCTTCGTTGTCCAGGGTCAGCAGGTTCGGCGTCGACAGCACATTGGTGCCACCCTTGCTCTTCAAGGCCCGGGCCAGGACCTTGAGGTCGAGAATCTTGCCGATACCCGGAATGTCCACCGTGCCGTTCACCACCCCCAGGTTCAGGCCCTGGGGCAAGACATCGATGCTGGTCTTGCCGTTGAGGTTGAGCCCGGTGCCGCCGAGGTTGACCCCGCCGATCACCCCACTGCCACCGAGGTTGCCGGTCTGCCATTGCACGCCGAATTCGCTGGCGTCGTCCTCGCCGACCTCGACGATCAGGCTCTCGATCACCACTTGGGCGCGCCGCTGGTCCAACAGGTCAATGACTTCCCGCAGGTTGCGGTACAGCGGGTCCGGCGCGGAGATCAGCAAGGTGTTGGTGGTGGCGTCGGCCTGGATGGTCACGCCGCCGGCGCTGAAAGCGGTGTTCTGTTCGTTTTTCGTCGAAGCGGAAGTCGTGCCGTTGCTGCCTTGGCCGTAGCCGTTGCCGCTGGTCGACGCACTGGCGCTGGTGGTGCCGCTGGTGCCATCGCCACTGCTGCCCTGCCCACTCTGTCCGTTGGTATTGGCGCCCATGCCACTGAGCACCGAGCGCGAGTTGTCGCTGCCCTCGCCTTCGCTTTCCCCGGTGAGCAAGCCGCGCAGGGCCTGGGCCAGTTTGCCGGCCTGGGCATTGCGCAGGTACACCACATGCAGGTTGCTCGGGTTGTTCTGGGCGTTGTCGAGCTTGTAGATCAGGTTGCGCGCCAGCTCCGTGCGCTCGGGGCTGCCGGCGCGAATGATGATGGAATTGGAGCGCGGATCGCCGATCACGTTGATCTTCTGGGTCTGGTCGCCGCCCTGGGTTTCCAGCAGATCAGAGACCATTTGCGCGATGTCGACGGCGATGCCGTTGTGGATCGGCACCACGTCGGTGTCGATGGCACTCGGGGTGTCGATGCCTTCGATGAGTTGCGCCACCCGCGACAAGTTTTCGGCGTAATCGGTGACGACGATGGTGTTGTTGCCCGGGTAGGCATTGATCGGGTTGTTCGGCGACACGATCGGGCGCAGCACCGGGATCAGATTCACCGCGTTCTCATATTGCAGGCGGAAGGTGCGGGTGAGCATGCCATTGCCGGCCGGTTTGTCGGCGCTGTAGATCGGCCCACCCAGCAGTTTGGCATCGGCCTCCGGCACCACCTGGGCCACGCCACCGACGTCGACCACGCTGAAGCCTTGCATGCGCAGCGCGGCCAGCAGCATGTCGTAGGCCTGGTGAGCCGGGACCTGGCCTTCGGAAACCAGCGTCAGGTTGCCCTTGACCCGCGGATCCACCAGGAACTGTTGGCCGGTGGAGCGGGACAAGGCCCGCACCACCGCCTGGATGTCCGCCTCGACGAAATTCAGCGTCACCGGTTGATCGCCCAAGGGCGTACGCGCCGGCGCATTGTTGCGCGGCTCGCGAGCACGGGTGGTGAGGTCGACCTGATGCCGCACCGCGGGCTTATGTTCACGCAGGTCCTGGGCCCGCTGGCGATCGAGCACCGCATCGCCGCTGCGCTGGGTACTCCCCAACGGAATGCCCAACTCGCTATCCACCAGCAACGGTGGCTGCGACGCGGGCGGCGTGCTGTTGCACGCACTCAACGCGAGCAACAACAGCGGTGCAGCCTTGCGCCAATGACGTGGGTATCGGGCCCCTTTCATGAAGCTTCCTTAGCGCCTTGCGCCTGATCCATGCGAACGGTTCCGGACAGTGTGCCGGCGGTATTGTCGGTGTCGTGGTTGTCGGGGTTGGCAAGGGCGGTGCGCTGCAAACGGGCCTCGATCACTTCCAGGGAGAATTGCCGTGGGTTGCCCAGCAACCAGCCGATCACCGCCTCCGCTGGGGCCTGGTCGAACGTGAGCTGCCAGGTGTTGGGGCGCTCGGTGCCAGGCGTTTGCAATTGGTAATGCTGGCTCAAGCCACTGGCGTCCAGGCTCTGGCGCAAGGCGGTGTCAAGAGGTTGCTCGGATGCGGGCCCAGCGACGTCGCGCAACAGCACTTCGAGGGCTTCGGTCTGTGAACGCAGCTTCGGGGTTTCGGCTTGCCAGTAGGCGATAGTCTTGAGCGGCGGCTGGATCAATGCGAGCCAGACCAGACAGCCGCCCAACACCAGCGCAGCCAGGGCCACGGCGGATTGTTCGCGCACGGCAAGGCCCTGCCAGAACGTGCGCAAGCGCGTGCGAAAGGTTTGCCAGCGGACCCGCGCCAGTGCCAGAGAATGCTTATTCATCATCGGCGTCCGGGTTTTCGTCGGGGCTGCCCTGGCCGGCCGGAGCCACACGCAGGGTCCAGCCCTGATCGATGGCGGCGACGTCGATGCCGGCCTGGACCAGGGGGATTTTCCAATCCTCTTCGGCGGTGGTTTTCTGCGCCTCGGCCACGACACTCAAGCGCAACTCACCGTTCTCGAACACCAGCGCCTGGACATTGCCGCTCATGAACGGCATGGCACTGCCCGCCTGTTGCACCAGGCTGGCAAAGCGTTGGGCCGGGTCGGTCGCCGCACCGCTCTGGCGCGCAGCGATTTGCTGACGTGCCTGTTGCAGCGGGTTGAGAATCACCGGCAACTCGGGAAACGCCTGCTTCACCCGCTGGCTCATCTGCGCCTTGAGCCGTTGGCCCTGGGCCGCTTCACGGGCGGCGTAGAGGTTCAGCCCAATCACCCACACCGCCAGTGCTGTCGCGCAGATCGCCGCCGCCCGGCCCCAACCGCCGCGCTCGACTGCGTTGCGTGCAAGGCCGGCATGCAACCCCCAGCCTGGCGCAGGGCCCATCCAGCGTTGGGTTTCGGCCAAGGCATCGATCGAAGGTTGCGGCGGCGCCTCGCCCACCCAATGCACCCCGGGCCCCGTTTCCAGTAGCCACTCCTCCAGCGCCTCTTGCTGCAACGGTTGCACCACGGCGTGCTGCAGGTCATGGCGCACCAGCAAGTGGTCATCCTCGATACAGGCCACCGGCCCCGACAGCACCGGCAAGGCGTAGGCCGCCGGATAGAGGCCACGCAGTTTCATGCCAGCCTGGTGCACAAGCCGCCCGAGATTGGCGAGGGGTTCACGGTCCAGCCAGGCGATTTGCACCTGCCCATCGATCCCACGCGGGCCATGGGCCACCTGCATGTGTTCGCTGGCGCCGAGCATCAGGGCCTGTGCCGCGCACGTCACCGCGGCGGTAATCTTCACCGCAGGCAACAACGGCAACTCCAGGCGGGTCAGTAAACTGTCGCGGGGATGAAGGAAACACTCCACCGCAAGGTTTTTACCGCCCTGGCCCAACGCCCGCAGGCTGCTGCGACCCTGTTCGCGGACCTGGCCCTGGCGGTCCAGCCAGGCAAATGTCACCTCGCTGTCGAGATCCAGGCTGCCCAGCGGCGCCAGGGCGATGCGCAAGCGCGTCATACGCCCACCCTTGACCAGATCACCTGGGGCAAGCGGTCCTGGGTGCGTTGCAGCAACGCCTCCAGTTCGACCCGCCGCTGACCACTGCGCGCCTGACCTCGCAGGCGGAACCAGTCGCTGGTGATGCCGACCTTGACGCTGGCGGTGTCCAGCTCTGGCATGCGCAGGCGATTGACGAAATCCCCGCGATTGATAAACCAGTGGCCGCCGTCGCGCTCCCTGACCAGAGCCTCGGCCCGTTGCAGCGACAGCCCCGGCACGTAGGCGACCAGCACCGGGGCGCTGGCGGTGTTGCCATTGAGCCAGGTATTGGTGGGCAGGATCGTCACGTACGGCGCCAGTGTGTCCAGTAACCGTGTGGTGACGCCTTTGACGCTGCGCAAGTCTTGCAAGGTGCGCAGCATCGGGCGCGTCGGGGCCAGCGGTGTGTTGTCGGCCTGGGGCGAGGTTGCGCGGCCGCTATCGAAAGTATTGGCCTTCGGCGCCTGGTCCATCCGCTGCGGATTCAACAGGCGCGGATAGGCCTCGATCACCCTGTCGACGATACGCGTGCGGACCGTCGGGGCCACGCCCAATTGCTGGCACAGGCGTTCGAAGGCGCGCACTTGTTCCTCGTCCACCCGCTCATTGGCAACGAGGTTGCGCAAATTGAACTTGCCTTGTTCATCCTCCAACTGGCCTTCGAACGGTGTGTCGATCTGGCTTGAACCCGGTATCACGATGGGTTTGGCCCAGGGTTGGCCAAAGCGCGTCAGCGGATCGCGCTGGCGGGCATCCCAGAGCAACTGGCGACTCAGTTGCAAGCCACCCTGCAACCGCGCCGTGCCCTGGACACGCAACTGCTCGGCCTCCAGGCTGCGGGTGAACAGGGTCTGGCGGGTCAGCATGCCACCGGCAATGACCGCCACCACGGCGGCGATCAGCAAGGCACTGATCACCGCCATGCCGCGCTGCTTCGCCGCGAGGGGCGAATCCGTCTGCATCACGGCCCTTACAACTGCCAGGAGCCAATGTCGGCATTCACGCCGTCGCCGTCAGGCTGACCGTCGGCGCCAAGGGAGAAGATATCGACTTCGCCGTTGGCACCCGGGTTGAGGTAGTTATAAGGACGGCCCCATGGGTCGTTGGGCAGGCGCTCCAGGTAAGAGCGCCAGGTGCTGTTTTTCGCATCGGCCGGCTTCTCTACCAGCACTTTGAGCCCCTGGTTCATGCTCGGGTAACTGCCGTGGTCCAGGCGATACAGCTTCAGGGCTTGCATCAGGCCGCCAATGTCCTGTTTCGCCGCCGTTGCCCGCGCCTGGTCGGGACGGTCGAGCACCTTGGGCACCACCATCGCCGCCAGGATGCCGAGGATCACCACCACGACCATGATTTCGATCAGGGTGAAACCCCGCTGCCCGCGAGGGCCTTGGGAACGGGCGTTGTAACGGGCAATCTGCATCTCGACGGTCCTTCGCTGGATTCGATTCGAGGCGCAGTGTTGCAAGAAAATATGTCAGTGATATTGAAAATGCTCAGGAGCTTGCGTCGTCAATCGGTCACGAACGCCGGCTAATCTTCAAGGCTGCCCTCACCCCGAGCCCGCGCCATGCCACGCCTCGCTCCACAAGCCGGCTTCACCCTGATCGAAGTGCTGGTGGCCCTGGCGATCATCGCCGTGGCCATGTCGGCCGCTGTGCGCGTGGCGGCGGTGATGACCCAGAGCAACGGCCTGCTGCGCGACAAATCCATCGCCCTGCTGGCCGCCCGCAGCCAACTGGCGCAGTTGCGTCTGGAAGGTCGTTTTGCCCAGGGCTCGAAAGTGTTCGAATGCGACCAGGGGCGATTGCTGTTGCGTTGCGAACAGAACCTGCGCCCGGCGGAAAACGGCCGATTGCTGCGGGTTGAACTGAGCGTGTCGGATCGCAGTCGCGAAGCACCGCCGTTGGCTCGGCTGGAGACGTTGGTCAGCCGGGAACAACCCTGAGTGGAGTGGATTAACACATCCTCTGTGGCGAGGGGATTTATCCCCGCTGGGCTGCGAAGCAGCCCTAATATCAGCCTCATCAAATGTCAGGCCTAATGCATTCTGCTATTTGGGGCTGCTGCGCAGCCCAGCGGGGATAAATCCCCTCGCCACAACGGCTTCAGCGGGTTAGCGAGGGCAAACTCACCGGATCCGGCAACCGGGCCAGGACCAGCCGGGTCTGCTCATTGCCGCGTTCGATGACCACCGCCTGCGCCTCGATCGCCACCAACCGTACGCCTTGGGCCACCCTTTCACCGACCAGGAAACTGCGCGGCGGTCCGTCGTTGAGACTGAGGATCGCCACGGGCGTGTGCGTGCCGACCATCACACCGCTGACCTTGATGTCCACCGCTGCCGGCTGGTTGGAGAACCATTGCAGCGCCGGGTTATCGGAACGTTCGGCCATGCGTTGCGGGGCGACATCCGGCGTGCGCGACTCGGCCGACGTGAGCAGCAGCGAAGACCAGGTCGCCACCCCGGCCAACGCCGCCAACAGCCCCACGGCCTGGACGATTTGCGCCGGGGACACACGCTCGATGAACGCCATGGCCTGAATCTCCTTTTTTGGGTTCCAGCGTCCAGCCTACGCGTCAATTCTCTCCGTTTTATTTCACATCCTTATCATCTTCACCGTGCAGGATGGTTTCACGCAAAGGAGCGCGCATGAACCTCGGCAAGCAACGCGGTTTCACCCTGATCGAACTGATGGTGGTGCTGGTGATCATCGGCATTGCCAGCGCCGCCGTGAGCCTGAGCATCAAGCCGGATCCGTTGAAGTTGCTGCGCCAGGACGGCGAGCGGCTGGTGCAACTGCTGCAACTGGCCCAGACCGAAGCCCGCACCGACGGGCGACCGATTACCTGGCGCTGGGACGCCAAGGGGTTTGGTTTCAGTCGCCGCGCCGATCAAGGCACCGGGTTGGATCGTTTCAAGGATGATCCGCAACTGCATCCACGTCGCTGGCAGAGCCCGTCGATGGAGGTTCGCGTGGCCCCCAGGCAGCGGGTCGTGCTGAATGCCGAATGGCTCGGCGAGCCCTTGCAGATCCGCTTGTCGGACGGCCTGAACAGCCTCACGGTGCAACGCAGTGCCGCCGGGCGGGTGCAACTCCAATGAGCGCACGGCAGACAGGCTTCACCTTGCTGGAAGTGATGGTGGCGATCCTGCTGATGGCGGTGGTCAGCCTGATCGCCTGGCGCGGGCTGGACAGCGTGACTCGTGCCGACAGCCATTTGCAGGCCAGTACCGAGCAGACCGAAGCGCTGCTGCGGGTGTTGAACCAACTGGAGCGCGACGTGGCCCTGCGCGCCAGCATCGAGCTGAGTGAACCGGTCAAACCCGGCGTCGACGACCCGCCCTCGACCGCACCGCCCGCCCTCACCGTGCGCAGCACCGAAGGTCGGGGCTTTCGCCTGGATGTGATCCGCGTGGCGGCGGCCCAGGAAGGCGAGTTGCAACGGGTGCGCTGGTGGCTCAAGGGTGACACGCTTTACCGCGCCCAAGGCCAGGCCCGCAGTCGCTACCCACTGCCCGCACCCGGCCCGGGCGTGGCCGTGCTCAGCGACGTCAGCGATGCCGGCCTGCGGTATTGGGACACGGAAAAAGGCTGGCGCAAGCTCAGCGGCAACCGCCAGGAAAACCCGATGGGCATCGAAATCAGCCTGACCCGCCAGACACCCCAAGGCACCGAGCAGTATCGACAGGTGCTGGGGCCGCTGGATTAGCTTGCGATAGCAGTGGGTCTGTCAAGGATGATGTCGAATGTACCGGCCTCATCGCGAGCAAGCTCGCACACAGAGTTAACGGGTGACCTCAAGATTTGGGCACAACACAGGGCCCCTTGTGTGCGAGCTTGCTCGCGATGGGGCTCGCCAAGCGCCGCAGTCCTCAGCTCAGCACCACCACCCCACCCGGCAATTCGGTACATTTGGCACCGTAGGCATCGCGGATCAACAGCGCCACGCCCGCCAACTGGTCGAGGCGAAACCGCGCCTGGACCTTGCGCTGGCCCAGTTCGCGGTTGAGCAGCAGCAACATGCCGGGACGGTAGCGGTTGATTTCGTCGATGACGCTGGCCAGGGTTGCGTTGTTGAACACCAGCACCTGCTCACGCCAGGCAATGGCCGCCGACACATCGGCGCGCTTGGGCGCGCCCACCTGGTGAGGCTCGTAAGTCATCTGCATGCCCGGCTCCAGGCGGAACCGCCGGCCTTGCACCTCGACCTGCACCACGCCCTCCAGGCAGGTCGCGCAGACGCTCCGATCGGTGTAGCGGATGTTGAAGCGTGCCTGGGCGGCGCTGATCCAGCCGGCGCCGGCCCGGACGCTGACCACCTGGGCACTGCGCCCCTGCACTTCAATCTCGCCGCTGAGCAATTCCAATCCTTGTCCGCCATCGGCCAGCGCGCGGCGACTGAGGCGGGTCTGGGTATTGAGTTCCAGGCTGACGCCTTCGGCCAGTTCCACTCGGCGCTGTTCGCCGACGTCGGTGACGTAGTCGGCTCCCAGCCCGGAAACACCGCCTGGCACCGTGGCGCGGATCAACAGGAAGGCCGCCGATGCCGCGATGGCGCCACCCAACAACGCCCGACGGCCGAAATGCCGGGGCGCCTGCAACGCTGCGGCGGCCGGTTGCAGCCCCTGCCACAACGCCTTGGCCTGTTCGAAGGCCTGGGCATGTTCGGGGCTCTGCCCGCACCACAGGCGCAAGGCCCGGGCATCGGCCACGGTGGCGCGCCCCGAGGTCAGCAGGATCAGCCAGTCTCGGGCCTCGCCGGCCAATCGGGCCTGGGGCGTGGCGTCAGGGGAAGCGATGCTGAAGATGTTCAAGCGCACACACACTCACGAAAGGGTCGGGTCTCTACTCTCAAGACGGTTTTCCCGCGCCGGGACCGAACCGCTGAATGACTTTTCTTTCCAGGCGCTGGGCGCAGTGCCCTAACGCAGCCTTGATTTCCTTCTCCACCATGCGCGTGGAAATACCGAAGCGCTGGGATATTTCCAGGTGCGGTGCTTCCTCCAGGCGTGCGGCAATGAAGATCCTGCGGCGGCGCGCCGGCAGTTCGTACAAGGCCTTGAGCAGGGTCTGCAGCTCCTTCTGCCCACCCACCACACGGGCCGGATCCAGCGCTTCATCCGAGACCTGCAGCAATTCCTCGATTTCATCGCCCGTGAGCAAACGCGCATCGGCCTGCCGGCGGTCGGCGGCGATATTCAGGGCCATGCGATACAAATAAGCGTTGGGCTGGGCAATCTCCTGGGTATCGACCATGCGATCGACCCGCAGGTAGGTTTCATGCAACACATCGTTGGCCAGTTCCTCGGAGCCCAGGCGTCTGCGCAGGCGCACCTTGAAATCCTCATACGAGGTGAGGAACAACCTCACCAACGGGCTGCGACCGGAATCTTTCATCGCCCGGACACCCCTTCCCCTGCTATGCATTCCATGCTTCTTCCTGATAAGTCGGGTAACAAAAGCAGGGTCACCGGCTGGCGCAACGAGCTGGGCGCCGGGCGGTCGATCCTGAGGTTTTGCAAACTGTTGACCAAGGCCTTGTCCCGCATCAGGTCGCCCGTGGAACTGACCAGGCGGCTGTGCTGGACCACGCCGTCCCGGCCGATCCACACTTGCAGCACCGCCCGGAAACTGCCTGGGCGGGTCAACGGTGAACGACACAAATTGCGCTGGATGACCGCCTGGATCGCTGCCGCGTAGTTGCTGTCACTCAAGCCTGGGGTGACGCCGGGAGGCAGCGGCACCTCTCGGACCCGCACCGGCTGCAATGTGAACGCATCCGCCCGGGCATAGTGCGCCGCCAGTCCGGTGCCGCTGAGCAATACCCTCAACCCTTCGGAAGGTGTGAACTGCCCCTGGACACCCAGCGTATGACGCTGGCTCGACAACTGGTGGTCCACCAGCACCGCCATGCCCGTCGCCCGGCTGAACTGCTCCAGCGCCGTGGTCAGTTCCTGGGGCGCGATGTCCAGGTCCACCAGGCCAACCGCCTGGATCGGCCCGGCCAGCAGACACAGCAACACCATCAGCCACCCCAAGGGCGCCCTGGTCAATCCACGTCCGCGCCGGCCCCCGGCTCTGCCCTGCTGCACGACTGACGTATCCGTTGAAAACCGTCATCCTGAGGGGTGTTTATGAATGTCGTATGACAACTGATACAAATCCTCCAGGCCGCACTAGACTGATGCCCTGACAACGCACCGTCCGCTGCGGCGGGCCAGGAGGTCGCAGATGAAACAGTGGATGAACATGATGGCAGGCCTCGGGCTGTTCATGGCCCTGCCCGGGGCCCAGGGTGAAGAAGCCCCGGCCTGTATCGAGGTGACCGTAGGGGGCTACAAGACCCCTGACTACAACTGCCTGAGTCGGCAGATGGGCAACGATCCCCAGGCCGCGAAGGCGGCGCAACAGGCCCAGGACGCCATGAATGTACCGGTCAACGAACGCGCGCCGAGCAGCATTGGCCTGGCCACCCCGGCGGCCACGGGGGTGCGCATGGGCAATACATTCGGCACTTCGGTCAAGCCCCAACGGCCGCCGGCTACCTCGGGGACCTCGCCGCTGCTCAAGTAACGACGCCGCTTTTGTGGCGAGGGGATTTATCCCCGTTGGGGCGCGAGCGGCCCTAAAGCCTGACAGCTCGGTATGTCAGATAGATTGAGTTCTTTGTTTTTGGGGCTGCTACGCAGCCCAACGGGGATAAATCCCCTCGCCACAAAAGCAGCTCGCCACAGTCTCCTCCAGGATTGGCAATCAAGCACTGGGACTCTGGCGAAAACTCACCGCCAGCCGGTTCCAGCTGTTGATGGTGCTGATCGCCAGGGTCAGGTCCACCAATTCCTCCTCGCTGAAACAGGCCCGGGCCTGGGCATAGATTTCGTCCGGCACCTGGCTTTCAGCCAACAGCGTCACCGCCTCGGCCCAGGCCAGGGCGGCGCGTTCGCGGGCCGTGAAAAAACCGCTGTCGCGCCAAACCGCCACCGCGTAGAGCCGGCGCTCGGTCTCGCCCTGGCGTCGTGCCTCCACCGAATGCATGTCGGTGCAGAAGGCACAGCCATTGAGTTGTGAAGCGCGGATCTTGATCAAGTGCAGCAGCGCCGGTTCGATACTCAGTCGGCTGGTCAGGGCCTCCAGGCCGATCATGGCTTTCATCGCCCCAGGCGATGCAGTGTAGTAATCCAGACGCGGGCTCATGGCGGGCTCCGTGGCATTCGAGACCTTCACGGTAGGCTCAGGGACCGGTCAATGACAGGTCCAATTCGTCGAAAAAACCGGGGACAAGTCCAATGCACAGGATTTTCCCCACGCAACTTCTATGCAGTCGCACAATGCGGGTAATCTTGCGCCTTTGACGCCGGGCACCAAACAACCGCCCAGGAGCTTGCGGGTATGGAACTTCATGTTGTCATCAACGGCCGCAAGGACCTGTCGGGCCAGTTGTATCAACAATTGCGCAGCGCTATCGAAAGCGGTCGCCTGGCGGCCGGCACGCAGCTACCGCCCAGCCGCCTGCTGGCCGAGCAACTGGGCGTCTCGCGCAAGACCGTCTCCGACACCTATGCCCAACTGACCTACGAAAACCTGCTCACCGGCATCATCGGCAAAGGCACCTACGTCAACGCACGGCCGGCCAGGATCGTGCGCAAGCAGAGCCACCGCGAGCTGGCCGGTGCCGACGTCGTCGAAGCCTGGCGCACCATGCCCGACCTGATGCGCCATCCCACCCTCGAAGGTGCGTTGCGCTACGACTTCATCGGCGGCGCCACGGGCAAGGGCCAGTTTCCGCTGGACGACTGGCGGCGTTGCACCGCCCATGCGCTGCGTCAGATTGCCAGTGCCAAGGGCTTCTACAGCCAGCCCGAAGGCCTGCCGTCGCTGCGCAATGCCATTGCCCGGCACATCGCGTTTTCCCGCGGGGTCAATTGCCAGGATGAAGACGTGGTGGTGTGCAACGGCGCGCAGCAGGCCCTGGACCTGATCTCGCGGGTGTTGACCCGCCCCGGCAGTCTGGTGGCCATGGAAGATCCGGGCTATCCACCGGCGCGCTTGCTGTTCGGCTCCCAGGGCGCCACGGTGGCCGGGGTGCCGGTGGACGAGCAAGGCATGCGGGTCGACCTGATCCCCGACGGCACGCGGCTGATTTATGTGACGCCCTCACACCAGTTTCCCTTGGGCATGCCCATGAGCCAGGCCCGCCGCAAAGCCCTGCTGGCGCGGGCCTATGAGCTGGGGGCGATCATCATCGAAGACGACTACGACAGCGAATTCCGCTACGAAGGCCGGCCCGCCGACTCGTTGCAGAGCCTGGATGAGCGCGGGATCGTGGCGTACGTCGGCACCTTCTCCAAGACCTTGTTGCCGGAACTGCGGCTCGGCTATGCGATCCTGCCGCCAGCGATTCTGGAAGCGGTGATCCTGGCCAAGCGCCTCACCGACCAGCACACCTCCACCCTGCCCCAGTGGGCGCTGGCGAAGTTCATCGCCGAGGGCTGCCTGCTCAAGCACATCCGCCGCTGCCACACCCTGTATGCCGGGCGCCGCGAGCGAATCCTGGCCCGCATGGGCGGGGATTTGTCGCCCTGGTTCGAGGCCGTGCCCACCACCGCGGGCTTTCATATGGCGGTGTTGTGCAAGGTCCCGATGGACCTGGCGCTGGTGATCGAGCTGGCGAAAAAAGCCGAAGTCGGGCTCTACAGCCTCGATGGCTTTTTCAACGAGGCCCCGGTGCGGTCGGGCCTGTTCTTTGGTTTTGGCGCTATCGAAACCCTGGACATCGACATTGCCCTCGACCGTTTGCGAGATATCTTGCAGCAGGTCGCCTGAGGGATTGGACTGGGCATTTATCCGCCTATTGGCTGTTTGAGCCGCACCCCGACGGGCCTATCCTGCACGGGTGTGGTTGAGCGTCGAGCAAACCCATTCGACTTGATTCAGGAGCCTGAACAATGTCTCGCCAAGTGATCAATACCGTACAGGTGCAAGCCGCCGCCGGTCGCTCGGAAGAACTGGGCCGGCAATTGCAGCAAATCGTCGAGACCTTGCGCGCCATGCCGGGCTGCGACGCCTATATGGTCGACCGTTGCCCGGACGATGGCGACCGCTGGAACGTCAGTGCCCGCTGGCAGTCGGAAGCGGCCATGCAAGCTCACTTCAACTGTCCAGAGGTGCAAGGCTTCATCAGCCTGATCGACAACCGCCTGGCCAGGAGCGTGGACTTCAATAGTTTCCCGGTTGTCTGAAAGGCGCCGCTTTATTTGATCGTTCCGGGTCGCGGAGGCGGTGGAAGATCGTTCC
>NZ_FPIX01000021.1:0-106818 GCF_900119205.1 Pseudomonas sp. NFACC16-2
GCGTGGTAATGCATCCCGTGACGCTCTGCGTCACACTCCAGAAGCGGAACGCGGAGCGTCCCTGGCGGCGTTCCCACGCGGAGCGCGGGAACGATCGAACAGGTATTTTATTTGATCCGGTAGTGAAAGGTATTGCGCACCGCGGGCACCGTCACCGCCTTGCCATCGATGATCCGCGGCTGATAACGAAACGTCTGGGCGGCAGCCAGGGACGGTCGGATGAACAATGGGTGGCAACCGTCGAGCACCTTGGGGTTATCGATCCGCCCGTCCGGCGTCACGCTGTATTCCACCGTGCAATCGCCTTCCAGGCCCTTGTCCAGGGCGCGTTGTGGATAGTCCGGGGCTTGCTTGCTCAGCGGTTGGTAGCTGCGGCTGTCGGCGATGGCCTGGCGCGCCTGCTCGGTTTGGCGTTGCTCGGCAAGTGCTTGCGCCTGCCGGGCCTGGCGCTGTTGTTCGGCGGCCTGCTGCTCGGCGTCTTGCCTGCGTCGTTCGCTTTCCTGGCGTTCGCGCTGCTGTTGGGCCTGTTGCTCGCGCTTTTGCTCCTCGACCCGTTTGCGCGCCAGGGCCGCCTGCTCCAGTTTCTGTGCCTGGACACGCGGATCGACAACAGGTTGGCTGGGAACGGGACGCGGGGCTTCTACCGGCGCCGAAGTCGGCTCGGCCGATGGCGGTGCTACAGGAATGACAGCGGCCGGTGCAGGCGCTTCGGGCACCGGTGTCGCTGGCAACATCACCAGTTGCGTGCGCAACACCCGGGGCGCCTCGGCGGCTGGCTTTTCCACGCTCCAACCCAGCACCAACAACGCCACCACACCCGCGTGCAGGGCAACGGCGAGCCCCGCCGCCAGGCCGTTTTTCCAGAAGCGACGGCCCAGCGCAGGCACGCTCAAGGAGGGCCTGTGCATGGTCATCGCCGTCATTGCGGCGCCTCGGTCACCAGTCCCAGATTGCTCACACCGCCCTGCTGCAACGCGGCCATGGCTGCAACGACCCGGCCATAATCGGCATGCTCGTCGGCACGGATGTACACCTGGGTATCGCTGCGCTCGGCCACGACCTGCGCCACCTTCACGCGCATCTGCTCCAGATCCACAGCGCTGTCAGTAGCGTGGCGGGTGTCCAGCTCACCGCCCAGGTTCCAGTAGTAACCGCCCTCGGCCTTGACCGACAGAGTGAGGATTTGCTGGCGACTGTCGTTGGCCAGTGCTTCGCTGGCGACCTTGGGCAGTTCGATCTTCACGCCCTGGGTCAGCATCGGTGCGGTGACCATGAAAATCACCAGCAGCACCAACATCACGTCGATGTACGGCACCACGTTCATTTCGGCCTTGGGACCGTGCTTGCGTTGTGGCTTGACGAGCATCTGCCCTCTCCTCTCAAGCGGCCGTGGCCAGGTTCATCGGTGCACCGTGCAGCTTGCGGTGCAGACGCGCCTGCAGCTCGTTGCCAAAGGCGTAGTAACGGGTCAGCAGGGTCTGGCCGCGAGCGGCAAAACGGTTATAGGCAATGACCGCCGGGATCGCCGCGAACAAGCCGATGGCCGTGGCGATCAACGCTTCGGCAATGCCCGGCGCCACGGTGGAAAGGCTGGCCTGTTGCACTTGGGACAGGCCGATAAAGGCATTCATGATCCCCCAGACGGTGCCGAACAAACCGATGTAGGGGCTGACCGAACCGACGGTGGCGAGAAATTGCAGGCCTTTTTCCAGCTGTATTTCCTGTTCGCTGATCGCCACTTGCAACGCGCGCTCGACGCCTTCAAGCACCACTTCTGGCGTGCTTGAAGGTTGGTTGAGCTGAGTGAAGGCCAGCACACCCGCCTGAAAGATCGGCGTGACACCAGCGTCTTCTTCGCGGACTTGTGCGTGTTCCCGGTACAAGGGCAACAGATCCTGGCTGCTGCGAAAACGCTGCATGAAACCGTTGAGCTGACGCTCGTAGCGTTGCAGCACGGCGCTGCGCTGGATGATCAGATACCAGCTCAATAGCGAGGCCAGCAGCAACGTGAGCATGACCGCCTTGACCAACGGACTCGCGTCACTGATCAGGCCCCAGATCGTCATGTGTTCCAGAGTGGCTTGCATGGTTGAAACTCCTGTCTGGCGGTTATTCGATGAAATGTTCGTGACCGGTTGATGACAGCGCCGCTCAAGGCAGGCGCAGCGCTTTCGCCACGTCGGCCCAGGGCACGAACTTGAAATTCTGGGTCTGCTCGGGCATGCGCTTGCGTCCATCCTGGACCACCAGCGTGCCCTGGCTCCAAGGCCCGCCGAGGTTCATCGAAGTCACCTCCAGGCCATCGGTTTCCGAAGCGCCATCAATGCCCGCGGCAGCGTTCAGGCCGACCCGGAAGGCGCCCCGCACGGCATAGGGCGGCTCGGCATCGAGCACCAGGTAGCTGTCGTTGCCCTGGCTGGAGATCACCAGGTAGTCGTGGCCGTTGGCCTGGTACAAGGCCATGCCTTCAACGTCAGCGTGCAACAATGGGCCAACCTTGATCACACTGTTCAAGGTCGCCGGCTGGTCGGCCCGGGCATCCACCGCCCAAACGCCGACGTCCTCTTCACCGAGAAACAAGCGCTGGCGCTGCTCATCGGCGACGCAACCTTCGGGCTGGCTGTCGACGCTGAACTGGCGCACCAACTGGCCTTTCACCACGCCGTCCGGCGCGCTCAGGCGGTACTGCACGAAGCGCCCGTCCTTGCCGTTGGCGAAGGCATACAGCTCACCTTCGGCAGGCTGGAACAGACAGATGCCGTAGATTTCCTGCAATGACGTCATGATCTCGCCCGCTTCGCGCAACTCGCCACTGGCGCGGTCGATACTGAACAGGCTCAAGCTGTTGCGATCTCGGTTGCTGGCCACGGCCAGATCGACGGTTTGCGTGCCCAGCTTGAAGTTCGCCCGCACATCGACGTTATTCAGGCGCCCGACCGCCAGTTCCTGCAGCAGCTTGCCTTGCAGGTCATAGGCCAGCAGGCCTTGCTTCTTGTTGGTGCCCAGCACCCGGCTCAGCCCGGGTGTCGTTGGATGCACCCAGATCGCCGGGTCATCGGCGGCATCGCCCTGGCGGGCCACCGGTTCGCTCTGGACGATGGCCGTCACAGTGGGCAGTACCGGCGGCAAAGGCACTGGCGTGGGTTTCCAGCTGATTTCGCCTTGGTACAGGTGCCCGTTGTCATCGTCGCGCAGCAGCACTTCAATGCCACTTTTCGTCAGCCGCGCCGCGAGGTTTTCCGGTTCCTTCAGACCCGCCAGCGGCAGACTGGCTTCAGCACTCCAACCCTCTCCCTGCTGCTGATACACATGCAGGCGCGCCGCTTCCGGGTCCAGCCCCAACAGGCCTCCCGGCAACACGGCCATGGCCCCGGCGCGTTGCTGGAGCTCGCCGAACGGTGCGCGCATCGCCACGGGCACCCGTACGGTCTCGGCCTCAGAGGATGCCGGGTAGGCCCACCAACCCACCCGCTCCTCGTTGACGAACAATTGATTAGCGCTGTCCTGCACCTGGCAGGTCTTGGCATCCGGCGGCAACGGCAGGCCCCGCACCCGTTGCGCGGTGTCGCTCAGGCGCTCGCCATTGCCCACCAGCCATTGCTCGCCCTTGCCTTCCTCGCCGACCAGGAATACAAACAGGTTGCTCGCCTCGTCGCGGTACAGGCACAGGCCGTTGACCGGGAAGTCCCGCGTGGGCAGGTACAGCGGCGTGCTCCACTGGCGACTTTTTGGGTCGAGGCTGACGACCATGGCTTGCTGGCGCTCGCTGTCGAGGCTGGCGACCAGCACGTTCTCGCCTTGGGCACGGCTATCGACACCTTCGAAGGTGCCCTTCAGGCGCGTCAGTTCGCGACCTTGGGCATCGAGCAAGAACAGGCCCTCGCGGGCGCTGGCCAGGCGTTCGGTCGTCCAATGGCCGGGCACAAAGGCCAAGGCGTTAAGCGACAGGTCCTGGGGCGCAGGCCAGAGTTGCAACTTCAGGTTGGGGCTCACGGTAGCCGCAAGGGCTGGGACCGTGGCCAGGCTGAAAAGCATCGACAGCAGGTAACGCTTAGGTAAAAACAACATCGTGTTCAATCGGAAAAGTCCTTGTCATTGAGCCGGGTTCAAACAGGTCTGTGGGACCCTTTTGTGGCGAGGGGATTTATCCCCGCTGGGGCGCGAAGCGGCCCCATCCAAGATGTCTGACACACCGCACAGTCAGGTCTTTTGGGGCTGCTACGCAGCCCAGCGGGGATAAATCCCCTCGCCACAGGTGATCAGCATCGGCATCTAGAAATGGGTGAAGGTCAGCCCCAGCTTGTAGGTCGGGCCGTACTCTTCGTACTGGCCGTTGTAGGAGCGGTGGCCGGTGTAGACGAAATACGGCTCGTCGGTGAGGTTCTGGGCCTCGAGGCTGACTTGCAGGTTCTTGCTCAGCGAGTAACGCGCGCTGAAGTCGACGAAGGTCTGGGCATCGACATGCAGGTCATGGTCGCGGTCGCTGATGGACGCCAGCTCGAACAGGTACGCGGATTTGTAGTTGGCCGACAGCCGCAGGCTCAGCTTGTCGTTTTCCCAACCCAACATCAGGTTGCCTACCGTGTCCGACTGGTTCGGCAAGTCGATGCTACGTTTGCGCTGGGTACCACTGGCTTGGTCGAAGCCCTCGATCTCGGCGTCCGAACGGCTGAAGGTGGTGTTGGCGCCGAGCAGCAGGCCGTTCCAAGGTGCTGGCAGCCAGTCGAACTTTTGCGAGTAGGCCAGTTCCAGGCCATACAGCTTGGCGCTGTCGCCGTTGGCGTAGCTGTGGGCCTCTGAAAAATCGGTCCAGGCGCCCGTGCCGGCCAGGTCGGTGTTGTAGACAAAATTCTTGATGTCCTTGTAGAACACGAAGGCCGAGACCGTGCCGGCGTGCCCCAAGAAGTGCTCGATGCCCAGGTCCAGGTTGCTCGATTCCAGCGGTTTAAGCTCCGGGTTGCCGAACGTGGCCTCGTCATCGTCGATGACAAAACCCGGCGCCAACTGCCCAAAGGTCGGACGCACCACGGATTTGGTCCAGGCCGCACGCACCTGAGTGTTCTTGTCCAGTTGATAGCGTGCGTGCAGGCCCGGCAACCAGTGGTGATACTTGCGCCGGGTCTCGGTGTCGGTGAATACGCCGTCGGTGGCGCCGGTGCCCTTGGCTTCGAACTCGGTGCCTTCGTAGCGCATGCCGGCGATGAAGCGCCAGTCATCGATATCGACGGTGTTCATCAGGTATCCGGCGTTGATGTCTTCGCTCATCTTGAAGTCGTTGACTCGCGACTCCTGCTCGTCAAAGAACTGATCGCGATTCAGACCGCCGAGCAACTGCTTGATCGCATCGGCGCTGATACCCGGGCCGAAGCGGCCGAGGCGATAATCCACGTTGCCTTTCTGGAACTGCCCAAGGTTCAACTGCTCGTCGGTAAAACCCAGGTCGTCGAAATCCTCGTAGACCCAGGCATCGAGGTCGTTGTCCTTGTTACGTCGGCTGACTTTGCCACCGAACTTGACCTGGGACGCGTAGCCACGCAGGTCATAGTCCCGGGCCAGGTCCAGGCGCAGGTTTTTCTCGGTGTCGGTGGTCTTCTGCTCCTCCCAATCCACCTTGTCGAGGCTGAAGTTGGCGGGATCGTAGAACCCCGAGCCGATGATCGGCCGCGGCTTGTCGTTGTCGTAGAAGCCGCCGTTGAAACCGTCGATGCCTTCGAAAGTGGCGCCGGCGATGTGACCGGGGCTGTCTTCGCTGGATTGGCTATAGCCGCCCTGACCGCTCAGGGTCCAGAGCCCGAACAGGCGCTCGCCACCGAGCACGTAGGATTGGATCTGCTGGGTTTCTTCACGTTGTTTGAGTTTGCGCTTGCCCTCGGCGTCCCCCAATTCACCGGCGGCTTGCGGGTCTTCGAAGGCAATGCTGGCGGCGTTGCGGGTTTCGCTGTCCTTGTAGCGGCTGTACAGCGTGCGCAGGTAATAGCTGCTGAAGTCGTCGGGCTTGTAGTCGAAGTTCAACCCGCCACCGGCCCGCTCGCGACGGATATCGTAGTCGCGCTGTTCGAATTCTTCGAGGCGCGAGCCTTGCTCGAAATCCCAGGCGCCGCCGGTTTCGACGTTGTCCGAACCGAAGTCACGCTTCTGCCAGCTCAGCGCCGCGGCCACGCCGAAATTGTCGATGCCGTCGCCGAGGCTGAAACGATCGCTGATGGCGCCGGAGAATTTCGGGCTGGTCTGGCGGGTGTTCTTGTCATAGCTGGCTTCGCTGCTGCCGGTGTAGAACAGGCCCTTGTGGTCGAAGGCCGAGAGGCTTTTGACGTCCACCGTGCCGCCCAGGGAGTTGGCGTCCATGTCCGGCGTCAGGGTCTTGATCACCGACAACGATTGCACCAGCTCCGAAGGCAGCACATCCAGGGCAACGGCCCGGCGTTCGCTCTCCGGGGCTGGCACCAGCGTGCCGTTGATGGTCACGCTGTTGAGGTCCGGTCCCAGGCCGCGCACGCTGACAAACCGGCCTTCGCCCTGGTCGCGCTCGACGCTGACACCGGGCAGGCGTTGCACCGCTTCGGCGACGTTTTCATCCGGCAATTGCGCCACGCCGTCGGCATGCACCACGCTCTTGATGCTGTCGGCGTTGCGCTGCTCCTTGAGGGCCTGGTCGATGCTGGCCGCCTGGCCGACCACTTCAACGTGTTCCGTGGCCGCCTGCTCGGCGGCGCTCAACCGCTCACTGGCAATGGCCATCGCCAATGCGGTGAACGTGAAACCGACGAGCCCGGCAGTGCTTGTGCGGTGATACATGGTGGTCCTCCCCAGGAATCCGGAAATCCGCCAGGCAATGGCCCGGCAACTGGGAGGGCACGCTAGGGGTGGGGAATGACGGTTCTGTGACAGGGTGTGGCTGGAGGGGCAGCAATCGGCTGATTTAGCGGGGCTGGCGAGCCGGAATGAGCTGAAATGACCTGGTTTCGAGCCGCCCAGACAATCCGCAGCCGATCACTTTTGTGGCCAGGGGATTTATCCCCGCTGGGCGCGAAGCGCCCTCATTCATATTGTCTGACATACCGCAATGCCTGGTTTTAGGGTCGCTTCGCAACCCAACGGGGATAAATCCCCTCGCCACAATGAGATAGGTGGCGATGTCATGAATGAAAAGTTCAGACAATGGATGAGCTGATTCGACCTCCCCCACCCCATCACCCGCCGTCACCGCACTGTCACATTCATCTGCTGTGCTGGGCCGCATTCCGCTTCTGGCAAAGGATTCCGGCCATGTTCTCCGTGCTGCGCCCGCACTGCCTCAAACTCGCCCTGCTCCTTCTGGCGGCCAATGTCGGGTTGATCCTGCACTTGGCCAGCGGCGAACTCAAACCCATCGCCGAATGGGTCTGGCTGGACATCCTCGGCGAAGGTGGCTCGGCGCTGCTAGCGCTGGTCTGGTTGGGGCTGGTGCTGAAAAGCCGCCCGACCGGACGGGTCACTAACTACCTGATCCTGGGCCTGGGCTGCATCTTCTTTTCCTGGTGGATCGACAGCCTCGATGAATTCATCCGCCTGCCCGACAGCATCACCTGGGACCACTGGCTCGAATCCGGGCCGATGCCGGTGGGCATGATCCTGTTGACCCTCGGCATCTATCACTGGCACCGGGAGCAACTGGCGATCAACGGGCAGATGGAGAAGCGCGAGCGGCTGTTCCGTGAGCATCGTCTGTTCGACAAACTCACGCCGTTGGGAGGCGCCGACTTTCTCAAGCACGAACTGTCCGCCAGCCTGGAAGACAGTCGACGCCGCCAGCAACCCTTGTCGCTGCTAGCCCTGGACCTTGACAACTTCACCGCCATCAACCAGCGCTTCGGCCACGGCGAAGGCGACGCGGTGTTGCAGGCCGTCAGCCAGTTGCTGGTATTGAACCTGCGGCGCCAGGATCTGCTGTGCCGCCTGGCCGGTGATCGCTTCGTGGTGCTGCTGCCCGATACAGGCGAGAGCCAGGCCCGGCGCTTGGCCCTGGAGCTGGAGATTGCGGTGCGCAGCCTGGCCCACAAGACCCGGCAACACAGCGAACGGTTGCAACTGGTCGCCAGCACGGCGGTGGTGATGGCGTTCGACGAGTCCCCCGAAGCCTTGCTCAAACGCCTGAACCTGGCCCTGGCCCAGTCCCGGACCACATTGGCGAAAAGCGCATGACGCTCAAGACGTGCTGGTACGAAACCGACAGCCGCTTCATTCCGGGGCACTATCAGCCTGCCGCGCTGATCGACCTGGCGCTGTCGCGAGACATCGACAGCCATCGCCTGCTGCGCGGCACCGGGTTGTTTCACGACGACATCCTCGCCGGCCAGAGCCGTATCAGCCCGCAGCAGTTCCTCGGCCTGATCGACAACAGCCGGCGCGTGCTGGATGCCAGCGACAGCAGTTTCCTGTTCGGCCAGCGGCTGTTGCCGGGCCACTACGGGCCTGCGAGCCACGCCTTGCGCCACGCGCAGAATCTGCATCAAGCCCTGCAAACCCTGATCGACCAGCAGGCGCTGCTCAGCCCGCTGGCCGCCCCGAGGCTGCTGTTGGACGAGCACTATGCCTACCTCCATTGGCTTGACAGCTGCGGCGCCGATGAGCAATGGCGCTTCGTACTGGAGGCGAGTATGACCTCGATGGTGGCGATGAGCACCTGGCTCAGCGGCGAACGCCTGCCCTGGCAATGCAGCTTTCGCCACAGCGAACCGCGTTACGTCGAGCAATATTGGGTGCACCTGGGTGAGCACACCCAGTTCGACCGCCCCCTGGACCTGATGCGCCTGCCCCGCCACTGCCTCGCCCAGCCCTGGCCCAACGTTTCAGCCACCGCCGGCCAGGTGGCGCGGATCGAAGCCCGGGAACAGCTTGATCAACTGGGCTTCGCTTCAAGCTTTCTGGATTGTATCTACGACTACCTGCACGCTCATGTGCAGCAGACGCTCAGCCTGGAACAGACCGCCCAGGCCTTCGCCATGAGCCCGGCAACCCTCAAGCGCAAACTGCACAAGCACCACACCGGATTCCAGCAACAGGTGGATCGGGTGCACACCCATGTGGCGCTGTACCTGTATCAGGTCAAAGGGTTCAGCAATGAAGAAGTGGCGCAGTACTTGCGCTTCAACGATACGGCGAACTTCCGTCGCTCGTTCAAGCGCTGGACCGGTAGCACGCCGAACCTGATTCGGCAGTTGTTGATGCTGGGGTGAGGCTTATAGGTACTGAAGTCGGACACAACCTTGTGGCGAGCTTGCGGGCTCAGTGCCCGCGGATGTAGTGCTCCAACTGCCGGATCAAATCCGCCTGTTCGACAATCGCCTCTTTCACCAGGTCGCCGATGGACAGCAGGCCGATCAACTGCCCGTTATCCAGCACCGGCAAGTGCCGCAGGTGGCTGTCGGTCATGACTTCCATGCAGCGGTCGATGCTCTGCTGGCTGTCGGCGGTGACCACGGGGGCGCTCATAATGGTGCGAACCGTCGTACCCACCGACGACCGCCCCTTGAGCACCATCTTGCGCGCGTAATCGCGCTCGCTGAACACGCCCACCACTTGCCCGTCTTCGATCACCGGCAGCGCGCCGACGTTTTTCTCGGCCATGATTTGCAGCGCTTCGAGCACCGTCTGCTCTGGAGCGATGCTGTGGACCTGCTGGTGCTGCGCGCTTTTAAGTCTCACCAGTTGAGCGGCGGTTTTCATTGCTTATCCCCACATTCAGCTAAGACACTGCCAATTGAAAAAAAGAAAAGGAGTCCGGCGCCGCTCCTGTGGCGAGGGGATTTATCCCCGTTGGGCTGCGCAGCAGCCCTAAAGCCTTTCATCCCAATGCAACAGATAAACCGAGATCGCTGTCCATGGGGTCGCTTCGCGACCCAGCGGGGATAAATCCCCTCGCCACAGATGTGCCAGACAGGTGTTTATCAGTCTTCGCCGATCTCGACCACGTCGCCATTGAGGCGCACCGGCCAGACCCGCAGGCGCTGTTCCGGGTATTCCAGGCAATGGCCGTCTTCCAGGCGGAAATGCTGTTTGTACATCGGCGAGGCGATCACCAGGTCGCCCTTGATGCTGCCCAGCAAACCACGGCCGATGACATTCGCGCCGGACTTGGGGTCGCGGTTGTCGATGGCGTACAGCGGCTTGTCCTCATGCTCGGGCAGGTACAGCAACGCCACTTGGCTGCCGTCATGCCAGGCGACCACGCCTGAGTTGGGGACCAGGTCGTCACGGCTGCACAGGGCACGCCATTGCAGCGGTTCTTGAGCGACATCGCGGACAGGAATACGAACGACGTTTGACTGGCTCATCAGAGCACCTCCTCGGTAACGGGAATCAGGTGGAGTTCGTGGGCGTGAACCGGCCGGCGCTGGCCGCGCTCGCGGACGAAATGAACATCCGGATCGCCGCGCTTGTCGTTGACGAACGTGCGGAAACGCTTGAGTTTGTCCGGATCCTTGAGGGCGTTGGCCCATTCGCATTCGTAACGGTCGACCACCAGTTGCATCTGCGCCTCGAGCTCCGCGCCCAGGCCTAGGCTGTCGTCGATGATCACCTCCTTGAGGTAATCCAGGCCCCCTTCCAGGCTCTCGCGCCAGACCGACGTGCGCTGCAGTTTGTCGGCGGTGCGGATGTAGAACATCAGGAAACGGTCGATGTAGCGGATCAGCGTGGCGTCATCCAGGTCCGTGGCGAACAGCTCGGCGTGACGCGGGCGCATGCCGCCGTTGCCGGCCACGTAGAGGTTCCAACCCTTCTCGGTGGCGATCACGCCGACGTCCTTGCTCTGGGCCTCGGCACACTCGCGGGTGCAACCGGACACCGCGAACTTGAGCTTGTGGGGCGAGCGCAGGCCTTTGTAGCGATCCTCGAGGGTCAGGGCCATCTGCACGCTGTCCTGCACGCCGTAGCGGCACCAGGTGCTGCCCACGCAGGATTTCACCGTGCGCGTGGATTTGCCGTAGGCATGCCCGGTTTCAAAACCGGCTTCGATCAGCTCGGCCCAGATGTCCGGCAACTGGTGCAACTGGGCGCCGAACAGGTCGATGCGCTGGCCGCCAGTGATCTTGGTGTAGAGGTCGTATTTCTTGGCGACCACGCCGATGGCGATCAGCTTGTCGGCGGTGATTTCCCCACCGGCGATACGCGGCACCACCGAGTAGGTGCCGTTTTTCTGCATGTTCGCCATGAAGGTGTCGTTGGTGTCCTGCAACGGCACCAGGGACGGGTCCATGATCGGCTGGTTCCAGCACGACGCGAGAATTGAGCCCACCGCCGGTTTGCACAGGTCGCAGCCGGTGTGACCACGACCGTGCTTGGCCAGCAGTTCTTCGAAACTGATGATGCCTTCCACCCGCACCAACGCATACAACTCCTGGCGGGTGTAGGCGAAATGTTCGCACAGGCTCTTGTCGACGCTGACGCCGCGGGCAGTCAACTCATGCTCGAACACTTGCTTGACCAGGGCCGCGCAACCACCACACCCGGTACCGGCCTTGGTGTCGCATTTGAGCTGGCCCAGATCAGTGCAGCCACCGTCGATGGCCGAACAGATCGAGCCCTTGGTAACGTTATGGCACGAGCAAATCGTGGCGGTTTCCGGCAGCGCCGCCGGGCCCAGGCTCGGGGCGCCTTCGGACGAGGGCAAGATCAGGCTGGCAGCGTCCTTGGGCAAGGCGATACCGTTCTGCATGTATTGCAGCAAGGTGTCGTAGTAGCTGTTGTCGCCCACCAGCACCGCGCCGATCACGCGCTTGCCGGCGGCGTCCACCACCAGCCGCCGGTAGCTGGCGCTGGTTTCGTCGATGAACTGGAAGCTGCGCGACCCCGGGGTGTTGCCATGGGCATCGCCGATGGAGCCAACGTCCACACCCAGCAACTTGAGCTTGGTGGACATGTCGGCGCCGGTGAAGGCTTCAGCGCTTTCGCCGCACAGCCGGGCCGCGACATTGCGGGCCATCTGGTAGCCCGGGGCGACCAGGCCGAAAATGCTGCCGTTCCAGGCCGCGCATTCGCCAATGGCGTAGATGTCTGGGTCGCTGCTCTGGCAATGGTCGTCGATCACCACGCCACCGCGCGGGCCGATCTGCAGGTCGCTCTGGCGTGCCAGGGCATCCTGTGCGCGGATACCGGCGGAAAACACGATGAGGTCGGTTTCCAGGAAATCGTCGTCGCCGAAATTCATCCGATAACGGTACTGCTCACCGGCGCTGATGGACTGGGTGCCCTTGGACAGGTGCACGCCGACGCCCAGCTTCTCGATACGGGCCTTGAGGGCCAAGCCGCCCTGGGGGTCCAACTGCACCGGCATCAGTCGGGGGGCGAATTCCACCACGTGGGCCTCCAGGCCCAGGGTCTTGAGAGCGTTGGCCGCTTCCAGGCCGAGCAGGCCACCACCGACCACCACGCCACGACGGGCATTGCTGGCGGCAACGCGGATCGCGTCCAAGTCTTCCAGGGTGCGATAGACCAGGCACGAATCGCCTTCGGCACCTTCAATCGGTGGCACGAACGGGTAGGAACCGGTGGCGAGCACCAGTTTGTCGTAGTGAAGACGATCATGAGCGGTAACGACCTGATGGGCGTCACGGTCGATTTCCAGCACCGGCACACCCAGGTGCAACGTGACGCCGGGGGTCTGGTACAACGCCGCTTCGCCAAGGGCCAAGGACTCGGCATCGCGGCCCGAAAAGTACTCGGACAGGTGCACACGGTCGTAGGCACGCATCGGCTCTTCGCTGAACACATGCACACGGTAATGATTGAGGGCACCGCGCTCGATCAATTGCTCGATGCAGTGATGGCCGACCATGCCATTGCCGATCACGATCAGCGTTTGCAGCTTGTTCAGAGAAGCAACGTTGGAATTCATAAAAAGCACCCGACAAAAGCCCATCACGATTTTGAAAGCAAAAAAAAGACGCCTGAAACCTTGCGGTTCCAGGCGTCTTTGCCTGTTCTGTGCGGTATCGGCCCGGCGACTGCGCCCTGACCTACCGATGTCCCCCGGCCTGCTGGCGCTCGATCTTCGTTGACCGACGGGGCTGCCCACTCGACTGTGTTCACGGTGGGCCTGGATAGCCTCTTGCAGCGAGCGTGCCAAACCTCATCCGCAACGCTATTGGCAACCTCGCATTCGCCGACGATCCCCTGTGGGAGCGGGCCTGGCCGCACAACCGTCGGCCCAGCCACCGCAAGCTGAGCGGCCTCTCCCGCCGTTTTGCAGGCATCGCCCACTGCCTTGCGATGGTGCGATCACCCACCTGTGGCTTCATAAAAGTGCAGCCGTTCGAACCCGTCGGGAAAAATCCTGAACCATCACCCACCCGGATTTTCACAATAAGTGAGGCCCCCGTCCGGTGTCGCGCTGGTGACTTGCCCGGCCCGGATCGAGGCTTGCTGTCCAACCCGAAAGAAAGGAGATTCAGCGATGAAAATCAATGAAGTCATGAGTCGGGAAGTACGCACCGTCTCCCCGGAGACTTCCTTGCGCGAAGTCGCGCAAATCATGCGCCAAGCCGACATCGGCGCGCTGATCATCAATCAGGACGACCGCATGGCCGGTATGATCACCGACCGTGACCTGGTGGTTCGAGCCATGGCAGATGGCATGGACATGAACACCCCGGTCAGTCGGATCATGAGCGATGAGGTGCGCTACTGCTTCGAAGACGAAGAGATCGACCATGTGGCCAAGAACATGGCCCAGATCGAAAAACGCCGCCTGCCGGTGGTCAATCGCGACAAGCGCCTGGTGGGCATGGTCTCGCTGGCCAACGTCGCCAGTTGCAATGCCGACAAGCTCAGCGCCAACCTGCTGCGTGGCGTGGCCCGGCCCCATTAAAACAACCCAGAAGTAAGCACGAGGCGGTTGTCCGGCATGCACTTTGCGCTGGGAGCAAGCCTGCTGACGATAGCGGTGGGTCAGCTTGAAGGGTTATCGGCGGTTCTGGTCACCATCGCCACGATACTGGCCAATAACTCTTCCTTCGCCTCGCCAGCGCTGATTTCACCAGTGGCGGCGGCATTGGACAATGCTTCCGCCGCTCCCAGCATCGCCCGCAAACCGGCCTGGGTGATGCCCTTCGTGCCAGCGAACGGCTCCAGCACCGCGCGGCACTTATCGAGAAAAATACCCTCGTATTCGCGCTTGATACGTTCCAGCTCCGGCGAACTGGTCAACGCCGCGATCACCCCGGGAATCTCTCGGCCCTGCAACAGCACGCACTCGACGTAGGAAGAAGCAATCACCGCCGCCCGGCTTTGCAGGGTCGCGTCGCTGGCGTCCAGGGCCGCGTCCATCAACGCGGTCTGGCGGGCGTCGAAATCCTGGTACAGCGCCGCCAGCAACCCGGACCGGGTGATGAAGTGGTCGTAGACGATGGGCTTGGTCACCCCCGCCTGGTCCGCCAACCGCGCCAGTGTCAGGGCTTCGCTGCCCTCCTCGCGTACCAGTCGCCAGGCGACATCCAGCAATTGGCGCTGCCGGTCATGCCGGGATAAACGACGACGAGGTGACGCCTGCGAATGTTCGTCAGTGCTTGACATGCTAACTTTACCAACCGTAACTTACTAAGCGTAACTTAAGCATACCTGTCATCAAGACCTCGTGACCAGAAGGAGTTTCGCCATGCATGCACTCATCGTTGTGGCTCACCACGATCCGCGCTCCCTCACCCACAGCCTGGCCGGAAAAATCGCCGAGGGCATCACCCGCGCCAACCCCGCCGATACGTTCGAAATCGCCGACCTGGCCGCCGAAGGCTTCGATCCGCGTTTCAGCTTTGCCGACCATGCCGTGCACCACCGCGAAGCCTTGCCGCCAGCGGATGTGCTGGCCGAGCAAGCCAGAATCGACCGTGCCGATGCGCTGGTGCTGGTCTATCCGATTTATTGGTGGTCGATGCCAGCGCTGCTCAAGGGCTGGATCGACCGGGTGTTTTCCAACGGCTGGGCCTTCGATTTCAGCCTCGACAAGCCGTTTGTCCAACAACTGCAGCACTTGCGGGTGCACCTGGTGGCGGTTGGTGGCGCCGATGCCGACAGTTTCCAGCGCCACGGCTACGGCGAGGCGATGACCACGCAGATCGACCATGGCATTTTCGATTACTGCGGCGCCCGGGTGGTCAGCTCCCAACGTTTGCTCGAATCGGAAACCGTCGATCCGCACCAGCATTTGCAGGCCGCCAGCGTTATCGGCCAGCGACTGTTCACGACGCTCGACGAGACCCCGCAGGCGCCAGTCGCCAGCGCCTGCGCTTGACCTCAGAGTGCCCGCCCCTGGGCAGCAGACAGTGTCGCGTCACGCGCATAGATATCCGGGATGTACAACGGCTGGCCCTGGCTGTCCGCTTGCGCTGTCCAGTACCCCAGCAGGATCGGCACGGGCCGGGACAACCGGAATTCATGGGTCGTCTCGGTGGCCAGCAGCGTATCGGTACGCGCGCGTTCGGCCGGGCTTACCAACAGGTCGCGCAAATGCATTACTTGCTCGATCCGCACGCAGCCTGAACTAAAGGCTCGCGGGCCTTTGCTGAACAGCGCCTGGCTCGGGGTGTCATGCAGGTACACCGAGAACGGATTGGGAAAGCGGATCGCCATTTTGCCCAACGGGTTCTTCGGACCTGGATCCTGGCGCAACATGAGATTGCCCGGGTGCTCCCAGTCGATATCCTCTGCCAGTAACGGCTGGCCTTCACTGTCGAGGATCCGCAGGTTGTAGCGGTTGAGAAACTCCGGATCGCGGCGGATCTCGGGCAGTTTGTCTTCGCGCATGATGGTTGGGGGAATGGTCCAGGTCGGGTTGAGCGTCAATCGAGTGACATGGGACTTGAGCAACGGTGTCTGCCGTTGCGCACGGCCCACCTGGGTGCGGGTTTGCCAGACCGGCGCGCCACCTTGGTAAACCGTCAGTTGGGCCGCCGCCACGTTGACCAGGACACTGTCGGCCTCCACGTCCTGGGCCAGCCAGCGCATGCGTTCCAGGTTGATGCGCAACTGCTCGCGGCGCATGGCCGGGCTGATGTTCAACTCGGTCACGGTCCACGGCCCCACCACCCCATCGGCCTGCAGCGAATGCTGGAGCTGGAAGCTCTTCATCGCTTCCACCAACACGGGACTGTAATGCTCGTCGTTCACCAGCGGCGGTGTACTCAAGTAGCCTTCGTTGAACAGCCGCTGGGCCAGGGCAGGGACGCGGGCGTCCTGCTTGTCCGGTTGCAGCAGCGGCCCGCCCGGTACGGGTTGCCAGTTGGATAAAGGTTGTTGCCGCAGGCGGGCATAGAGGCCGCGCAGGTTGCGATAAAGGTCCAGGTTCGGCCGGGCCTGCTCGAAGGCAGTGGCGACGTTTTGCAGGCCCAGCCCGGCGATGGCCAGCACCACGGCCTGGTGATCCTGTGGCGGCGGATTGACCTTCCATACCGGTTCCAGCCGGTCTTGGGGCAAATAGCCGAAACGCAGGTCATGCAAGGCTTGCAGGTAGCGCTGGCTGATGGCGATGTCGACACAATGAGCGCCCTGGTCTACCCCCTGGGTCGGCAGGCTATAGCGCGTTGGATCCAGGCCGTCGTCGGCCAGTTGTTGCAACTGGACCTGCAACGCCATCCGTCGTTCGTCGTCCGTCCAGGCTTGCTGGCCTGCGTTTTGCTGATAGAACGCTTGCAAATCGAGCAGCGTCGGAAAGTCGACACCCACCGCGACGTCCGGGCACGCGACCGCCAATTGCGCCAGTGTGGTCTGCACGAGCGCCGGATCGCTGTCTTCGGCTGTCGCGACCAATGGCGCAGTGAGCAATAAAAGGCTCAGGTAACATGCGGACTTTTTGAACAACTGCTTTACTCCACTCCATGGCCGTCTCGTTGACGGTGAATTTTGCGACAGGTACGACCCGCCATCATGCAAACAAACGAAATCGGACGGGATGCCACGAACGAACACCACGCTGGAAACGCTTCGCCTGTACAGGGCTTTTTGCGCCGATTCTGTCTGGTCATGCTGGGCCTGGGCGTCATTTGCAGCCCGGCACTGGCCGAAAAGAAGACGAATTCGCAAACACTCTACAACAGCCTCGCCCACGCAGCGCCGGAACTCAATCCCCTGGCACTCAAAAGTGCCTTGAGCGCCATGCAATGCGCAGTCGCCAATGGTGCCAGCCAGGCCCGCCACCTGGCGGTCATCGACTACTCGCAACCCTCCACGGCCCGTCGCCTGTGGATCTTCGACCTGCGTCAAAAGAAGCTGGTATTGCGTGACCTGGTGGCCCACGGGCAAAAGTCCGGGGAAAACTTCGCGACGCAATTCTCCAATCGCCTGGGCAGCTACCAATCCAGCCTGGGCCTGTTCCGCACCCAGGAAAGCTACCAGGGCACCCACGGCTATTCGCTGCGCATGGACGGCCTGGAGCCGGGTTTCAATGACCAGGCCCGCGATCGGGCCATCGTGATCCATGCCGCCGACTACGTGAACCCGTTGTGGAGCGTGCGCCAGGGCCGCATCGGGCGCAGCCAGGGTTGCCCTGCCGTACGCCCCCAGGTGGCACGCCAGGTGATCGACAAGCTCAAGGGCGGTCAATTCATGTTTTCCTGGTACCCGGACCCCAGTTGGCTCAAGCGTTCGGCGTACCTCAACTGCCAGCCGCAACAGGTTGCGAGCATTCTGGCTACCAGCGGCGGTTAGATGGCACCTTTGTGGCGAGGGGATTTATCCCCGTTGGGCTGCGAAGCAGCCCCAATGCAGCAGACTCCATCTTCCTGGCACACCGAGCTGGCAGATTTCAGGGCTGCTTCGCATCCCAACGGGGATAAATCCCCTCGCCACAGGTTAAGATGCCGGCCTTTCGAATCCCTGGCGTTGCCTGAATGAATTGCGTAGCCCTTCAAACCCTTCACGCCCATTTGCTGGCAGCCCTGGAGTCGGCGCCAGAAGAAACCCGGCGCCTGTTCCATGGCCGCGGGCGCTGCTGGCCGGGCCTGGAGCAAATCACTGTCGACTGGTTGCAAGGGGTGGTTCTGGTCTCGCTGTTCAAGGAACCGGAACCCACGCACCTGGACGATTTGATCGCGACACTGCTGGCGCTCGCTACGTCGCCGGCCTGGCAACACAGCAAGGCCCATACGCTGGCCGTACAGCACCGCTACCTGCCGCAAAGCCTCACCCAATGGCTGGTGGGCGAGCCCATTGACGAATGGACCCTGACCGAAGGCGGCCTGCGTTACCGGATCGATCTGGGCAAGAAGCAGAACAACGGCCTGTTCCTCGACATGCGTTATGGCCGCGACTGGGTGCGGGCCAATGCCAACGGCAAGCGAGTGTTGAACCTGTTCGCCTACACCTGCGGCTTCTCAGTGGCGGCCATCGCCGGCGGTGCGCGGCACGTGGTCAACCTGGACATGTCCCGTGCGGCCCTGAGTCGTGGCCGCGACAACCATCGCCTGAACGGCCATGACCTGGGCCAGGTGAGTTTCCTCGGCCACGATTTGTTCAAGTCCTGGGGCAAGGTGATCAACAGCGGGCCGTATGACCTGGTGATCATCGATCCACCTACGTTCCAGAAAGGCAGTTTCCTGCTGACCAAGGATTACCAGCGCGTCCTGCGCCGCCTGCCGGAACTGCTGACCGCCGACGGCACGGTCCTGGCCTGCAGCAACGACCCGGCCACCGGCCCGGACTTCCTCATCGACGGCGTCACCCGCGAAGCACCGGGCTTGATGTTCGAACAGCGGCTGGCGAATCCGCCGGAGTTTCCAGATGCCGACATGGCGTGTGGCCTGAAGGCGCTGGTGTTCAGGATGACGGCCTCTGGCGAGGGTGCCGGCCAGTAACCTCTATTGCGTGCGCAACGACCACCAAGGGCTGACCAGGCCTGTGGTGATCCGCTTGACCATCACTTCAACCTCCCGGCTCTTGACCGAACGATAGATGGCCATGGTGCGCCGTAACTGGTCTTCGCTGAGCGTCACCGGCTGGCCGGCGGCCCAATCCACATCCGCCACCGCCTCGAGCCTCACACGGTGCCAGACGATCCCTTCTGGCCCGGTGACTGACTCCAGGGCACTGGGCAGGTCGGCATCCGGGTGTGCCAGGTTATCCAGCAACACCTGGGGCCAATGGGAAGGGTCCACCGGCTCGCTGAAGGCATCCACCAGATCGTCTTCCACGGTGTCCCAGATCGCCAAGCCGTCGGACCACTCGCGGGACATCAACCCCAAGTAGGGACGCCAGGTCAGTTCGCCGACGCGGGGTATTTGATCGTTGCCGTTGAAGGAGTCCTGGGCGTCGCTGAGCCAGTTGATGAAGCCTTCCCGTGTCATGGCCGCCCGCAACTGCGAGACGTCGGGATAACGCCCCCTCAATACCCTGCCCCAATAGTCATGGTGACGCCCCAGGAAGCTCGCGAAAGGCACCCTTTGCGGCTCGAGGCGGGCACGTTGAACCGCCTGGAACATCAGGAAATGCGCCTCCAGTTCGGGGACGTCCGGCGGTTGCCTGTCCAGCACGCGTGCCTGCAAGCGTGTACGCAGTTGAGCCAGTTGTTGGTCGAAGTCCGCAACCCGCGCCGAGAGGTCGGCATAGATGTCCGGGAAACCGGTGTAGTACTGCAGGATGCTGGTCGCCCTTTGCCGATCACCGGCGGCCAACCCGCCCGGCGCATCGGCATCGGCGTCACGGATGAGGCCGGAGTACCAATCGATGAACCGCCGCCCGCCAGCATCGTCGCGGGCCACTTCCAACGCCCGCTGGAGCCCATCGGAGTTTTCCAGCCAGTCATCGACGGTGTAGCGAAAAGCCTGGGGGTCCATGGCCCGCAGGATTCGGATCTGGGCGCTGGGCAGTGGATTATCTTCGAGCCAAAGTCCAAGGGTATTCCCCGTTGGCATGCTGCCCAGCGCCGGGATCAAGTCACCCTGGATGTCGGTGATGCGATTGCCCTTGAGGTCGATGAAGATTGGCTCGGATGATGTTTTCGAGAGCAACCGCAATGCCAGCGCGGGAACGCGCTCAAGCCTGGCGTTGGCCAGCTCCAGCGCCTCCAAGGACACCAGTTCGGGGAGGTCCGGTAGATCGCGACAGTTGTTACCGCTCAGCCGTAAATCCCTGACGGTCGTGGCGCTACGCAGGAACGCACTGCCCTCCTCATCCAGGCGCAGGCCGCAGCGAGCCAGGTCCAGGGTGCGCAATCCCGGTAAAGCGGTGATGGCCTGCAATTCCTCGGGGGTGAAATGCAAGTTGTCGGACCATACCAGCTCCCGCAGCGAGGGCAATTCTGCCAAGCGACCGATGGCCACGGCTCGGTCGGCACCGGGTACGGTCCCGCCGCTCACCTCGGACAGGTTCAGCTCCTCCAGCCGGGGAGCGCGGTCGGCGCCCAGCAAGGGGGCGAAAGCATCCGCGTCCAGGTTGAGCGGATTCCTGCCCAATGACAGCTCCAGCAGGTTGCGAAACTCGCCGGCCGCCGCGGGCACGGTGGTGAAATTATTGCCGTGCAGGCGCAGCGTCTCGATATTGGGAAACAGCCGCAGGAAATCCGAGGGGTCTTCACTCAAGCCCATGTGCGCCAACATCAGCTCTTCGATATGGTCGAAACGCGCGCTGAGGGGCGGAAGCCGGCCGATGTCCCACCCCGATAGACGCAATATCAGCTCGCTATCTTCCCGGTCCGGATCGGGTTCACGTCGCCAGGCCCGGCGGATTTCCCTCGTCACCTCCCTGCGCACCGAAATCAGTTCATCACGGTTGTAACGGCCCTCGTTAGGGTGATGAAAGCCCTCCTCAACCTCCCATTGGCGCAGCCCTTCATCCAGGGTTGCCCATTCAGTCGTCAACCGGCCAACCAGGTCATCGAGACTGATGCCTTCTCGCTCGGCCTGCTCGGTCAAGCTGCGTTGCAACCCCTCGAAGGCGGCACCGGTATGGTGGGGATACAGCCGTTCAAGGCGCCCTTGCAGGGTGCCAAGCCAGCGCCGCAACGGCAGTCGGCCACGGCCGCTCATGGGATAACCAAAGTATCCGTTCAGCCACTGCGGCCCCTCATTCATGTTGTCGAAGCGCTTGAGTCGCAGGTACGGACGCAGACTCTGTCGATCGTCCAGGGCTTGCTCAAGAAGAGCCTCGCGCAGCTTGGCTGCGTCCCAGATATTCAGGCCCAAGGCATTGCGCGCTTCGTCCGGCATCGCCCTGAGCAATGCCTCTTCCAGGCTCGAAGGCCCGGCCAGTTCGTTATCCGCTTCGTCAAAGGGACGGTATTGGCCGTCCTCCTGGCGAATGACTTTCAACGGCCCTGCCTCTCCCACCGTGAGCGGGCCTTGCTGCTCGGGCGAGGACAGACGCAGGTGCAGCCGACCGTGTAATCGCGCCGTGTCGCCAAGCAACCCCATGACCATGGCGTCCCGGTCGGCGCTGCTTTCGCCGCGCTCCAGGGCACGCAAGGCGCGGGTCAGGCGCAACTCGCTCAGGGCTTCTACACATTGCTTGCCCAGGCGCCCGGTCACCCGACCTTCAAGCAGGCGCAGCCGGTCCTGGCCTCGAGCCTGGCTGGCCAGTTCGTTGGCCAAGGACTCCGGCAGGCCCGGGAAAGCACGCGCCACGGGAACGGCCTGCGGATCGAGCGCTGCGGGCCGGGCCAGTGCAGCGCTCACTTGCGTCCCATGGCGTTCCAGGTAGTCGAACCAGCGCCCGGCCAACAACCGGCTGTGCTCCACCGGGCGCAGGCCAAGGGGGCTTTGCCCCAGCAGCGCGCGCTGTTCATCCATGCTCAGCCCAGCCAGGATGCGACCCGCCCAGGCGTCTTGCTCCAGGTCTGCGTCGTGTACGTCAAGAACGCGCGTAGCGGCTGTGTCACCGCTGACGTGAACCTGCCCGCCGTCGTGATAACGCAGCCTCAGCTCGCTTGGCCAACCCGGCAAATCCCCAAGGGTGTGGGCGATTTGCACAGGCACATGCCCGGGCGCTTCATCACGCCGCAGACGGTCAATGGTCTGCCGCACCTTTTGCCAGTTGCGCGCTTCACTCAGGGCGTCGGCCAATAGCGCCGGCAGCGGCTGTCCTTCCACTTGCAGGTAACGCAGGTGCGCCTCACTGATGCCGGCCTGTCGCTGCAAGGCAAGGATCGTCTTGTCGTCCAGTTCGCCTGGCGTTTCGGCAAAGTCGCGCAGCAGTTCCAGGTTGCTGCGCTGCAATGGGTTGCGGTGCGCCCAGCGCCAGCCGCGAGCACGGCTCCATTCCAGCAGAGGCGTCACGCCTCGATGGCCGGCGGGCAGGCGCAAGCCCAAGGCATCGGCAGTCCCTTGCACTTCGAAGTAACGGCCCTCGACCTGTACCCACGCCTGGTCAGCCGTGCGCCAGACGCCCCAGGCGTCCTGTTCGGCCACCAAGGGGGGGCGCTGCCGGGCCTGGAACGGGGTGACATCGCCGTTCCACAGGCGTGTCGTACCGTCACTCAGCGGCATGGGTTCAACGGCCCCTCCGATAAACCCCAGGTAGGCGCCTTGAGCGATCCCAAACAAGACGTTGAAGATATGGTCGATGCCTTCCTGGGCGTGGCCTTCGTTGAATGCCTGGATACCTTCGAAGAACTCATACACCAGGCGTACCCCGCCCACCGCCGCTGCGGCCATGCCAATCGGTGCGCAAAACGGGATGAAACTGACGGCGAGCATCAGCGAACGCTCCGCGAGGCTTTCCCAATACTCCAAGCGTGCCAGCAGCGCCTGCCAGTCCTGGTCCTTGGTGGGGACCATCAGCGTCGCGGCATTGGCCAGGATATGGGTCCGCCATTCGTGATAGCGATCGTCCCATTGATTCTTGCGCACATCGCCAAGACTCCAGGGCACGTGGGGCGTCGGCACCCGGATACGCCTGGGGTCGCCATCCTCGCCCAGCTCCCCTTCTCGCCAGCCGGTCACACGCGCATGGATTTCCTGGAACAGATTGAGGTTGTCCTTTATCTCCCATTCCACCTGGTCATGCAGGGCATCGCCCAGTTGGGCTTGCAGGCGCAACGGGAGGTAACGCATCAGGCTCTGGCGATAACTGCGCTTGCGCAGCCGTTCGATCAGCTGTGCTGCCATGGCCTGTAGGCTGGGGAATTGCTTGACGGGCGCCACCACGTCATGGGGCAAGTGCAAGACCACCGGGCGTACGCCCTGGGCGTTCCCTGCCACCCCCCAGTAGACCCGAGCACCGAACAACGGCACAGACAGCACTTGCAGTGCCTTGATCTCGCAAGCCAGAGGCTCCACGGGCCGATCTTCGAGCTGCACACCGACATAGGCCAGCAAACGCTCACCGGTCTCATCCAGGCGCCCATCCAGTTTCGCCTCGTAGGCGTCGTAGGCCAGCTGACTGCGTGCATAGGCCTTGTAGGCCTTGGCAACGGCGGGAACCTCAGCGCCGATATGCGGCAGCCGCTGTTTGAGCAAACGCTGGTAAGCGCCACCCGCGTCCATGCTTCGACACAGAAGGGCGAAACTGGCCGGGGTCATGGGCAGCGGCAGGGTCGCTGACGGAGCGCCCCAGCGCTGGAACTCCCCGGGCTGGCCCTTGATGAACAGCTCGCCTTTCTTGTCGAACTCGCTGCCGACGGCGGCATCGGCGGGAGGGTAATTGCGCATGGCCGCTTCGACCACCGACAGCGAGGCGCCGAAGGCATAGCGCTTGACCCGTGCCCGACGTACCGCCTCCACGACGCCGCCCTTGCCCTTCACCGGTCCCCAGGCCTGCACGGGCGGCTGAGCCAGCAGCAGGTCTCGCGTAAAGGTATCGGGGGGCGGCAAATCGACCATCAGCGCATTGAGGGTGTCGCTGTCGCGCTGCAATTGCTGGGTCAGGACCTTGAAACGCTTCTGACGGGCTCGCGAGGCGCGTTTCAACCAGATGGGCAGCCTGGCGTGGATGAACTCGACATGGGTCTGGAGCGTGGACATGTTGGACCTCCTTCCTTGGGGGCGATTGAATGCGTTGAGGTGGCCGATGCTCTCCAAACTGATTTTTTTTTGAAACCGCGCAACCGTTGCAAGGGGTTGCGGGCGTCGAGAGATCACTTGACCCGTGTCATGCACACCCCCCCTGTGGCGAGGGAGCTTGCTCCCGCTGGGCTGCGAAGCAGCCCCGGCTCAAGGCCCGCTCAATCAACCTGATTCACCGCGTCGCCAGGTTTCAGGGCCGCTTCGCGCCCCAGCGGGAGCAAGCTCACTCGCCACAATGGTTCTTTCCGATCCCTCAGACCACCAACGTCGCCCATGCCGACACCAGCAGCAACACCGCCATGGTCCGATTGAACCGGCCCATGGCTACGGCGGAACGGCAGAACCTGGCCGCGCCGAGGCCCAGATAGGCCCACACGGTCATGCACGGAATGGAAATCGCGAAAAACGCCAGGGACAGCCAGAGCACCCGCACGGTACGGTCAGCCTCGGCGCCGGCAAACACGCTGACCACCGCCAGCGCCATCATCCAGGTCTTGGGATTCACCAACTGCAACCCGGCCGCTCCCGCCAGGCCCAGTCGCGGGCCTTCGGCGGGACGGTCCGGGTCAATGGCCTGGGCCGGGGCGCTGAAAATCTGCCAGGCCATCCAGCTCAACCAGGCAATGCCGGCCCATGAGAGCAATGTTTGAATCGTGGCATGACGCGCCAGCACATCCCCCAATCCGGTGCCGACCAGGAGCACCAACAAGGCTGCCGCCGCGCACGCGCCGAGGATGATCGGCAAGGTGGTGGCCAGGCCGAAACGCGAGCTATGGCTCAGCACCAGGATATTGGTCGGGCCCGGGGTGATGGAGGCGACAAAGGCGAACAAGGCAAACGGCAGCAACTGGTCCATGGAGCAACTTCTCGGTGAATGATCGATCGCTTGATCATCCCCATGAAGCCATGGTCAGTCTGGAACAATTGAGCAGCGCTTGCGGTAGTCCGCCGGACTCAGGCGATAGGCGCGCTGGAACCAGCGGCCCAAGTGACTTTGATCGGCAAAACCGAGCATGGCCGCCACTGCCACGGCACTCTCGCCACGCGCCAGCTGGCGCCGGGCGCGGGCCAGGCGCAACTGGATCAGATAAGCATGGGGCGCCAGGCCGAATGCCGCCTTGAACGCACGGGTCAGGCGGAAACGATCCACGCCGGTGACCTGCGCCAAGTCATCCAGCCCGATGTCTTCGCTCAGGTGACTGTGCAGATAATCCCGGGCCTGCTGCGCCACCAATGGCAGCCGCGGATCCGGGTTGATCCGCGCCCGCCAGTGCAGGTGTTGGGTCAGGTTGGCCAACAGCGTATCGAGGGCCGTCTGGCGCACGATGCGGATCTCCTGCTCGTGCAGGCTCTGGAAGGCCATGGCCGTGGCACTCGCCAGCCGCGCATCGTCCGTCAGGGTGGCGGCAAACCCCAACTGGGCGTTGTCCGGCGCCACGTCGAACAAGGAACGCAATTCGCGCTCCAGCCATTGAGGCTCCAGGTACAACGTGCGGTAGGTAAACCCGTGGTCGTGGGGGGCATTGCCGTCATGCAGCTCGCCGGGCTCGAGCAGGAACACTTTGCCCGGCGTACTGTTGTGCTGCTGGCGGCGGCAATGAAACTGCTGCACGCCCTGCTCGGTCACGCCCACCAGATAGGTGTCATGCCAGTGGGGATCATAGGCATGCCCCTCGAAATGCGCGCGCACGGTCTCGATACCGGACGTGGCGTCCTGCTTGAGATCGATCCAGTTGCGCGCTGTCATGCCCTGTCCCGCTTGGTGAATGTGCTCTTGGCAGATTAACGGCCGATGAGGAGAGTGTCTGGAAGATTTGTGCAAACCTTGTGGCGTTCGGGTCTGCTCACGATGGTGTTCGGTCTGTAGATGCATCTGTAACTGACCCACCGCTATCACGAGCAAGCTCCCACAGGTTTATAGCCGCCTCAGGAATCCGGAGTAATCACCGGCAACACCGTCTCCACCGCCAAGCGAGCCAATTCAGCATCCTGCTCAGCCTTGACCCCAGAAACCCCGATGGCACCGATGCACTGGCCGTCATGATGAATGCACACCCCACCTTCAAGCATGCCCTGCAAGTGCGGAGCGCTGAGAAACGCGTAGCGACCACCATTGATCATGTCTTCGAAAACCTTGCTATCACGCCGCCCCATGGCGGCCGTGCGGGCTTTTTCGGTAGCGATATAGGCCGACAACGGCGAGGCATCGTCCAGGCGCAGCAGCCCCAGCGGATGGCCTCCGTCGTCTACCACACAGATCGACACCGCCCACTCCCGCTGGTGCGCCAGATCTTTGGCCGCTACCAGCAACATGGCAACGTCTTGTTCAGTGAGTGCCGCTTTGGTTTTCATGGATCACTCCGTGTTGTGCCACAGCAGGCTCGCGAGACAAACAGGCGCCCGCCCAGCAAGCCGAGGAATATTTCCTTCTGCGAACCATAGCGCACATCCAGCGGCTCATTGAAGCCCGGCCCCGGTGGCTTACTGCGGGTGACGCAAACATCCATTTTCGCCACAATGGATCCACCAGAATAACCAATTGTCCGTAAACACAGCAAAAACGTTGACAACTAAATTAGTTAAGAGAGTTAATGGATCCACAGACAAGAACAACATCCGCCTGGAGATCCCTTATGTACCCCAAAAATGCCTGGTACGTTGCCTGCACCCCCGATGAAATCGCCGACAAACCCCTGGGTCGCCAGATCTGTGGTGAGAAAATGGTTTTTTACCGGGGGCATGAAGGCAAGGTCGCGGCGGTGGAAGACTTCTGCCCCCATCGCGGCGCCCCGCTCTCCTTGGGTTATGTCGAAAACGGCAACCTGGTGTGCGGCTATCACGGCTTGGTGATGGGTTGCGACGGCAAGACCGTCGAGATGCCGGGGCAACGGGTACGAGGCTTCCCCTGCAACAAGACTTTCGCAGTACAGGAACGGCATGGGTTCATCTGGGTCTGGCCCGGAGACCAGGCGCAGGCCGACCCGGCGCTGATCCATCATCTGGAATGGGCTGAAAGCGATGAATGGGCCTACGGTGGCGGCCTGTTCCATATCCAGTGCGACTATCGCCTGATGATCGACAACCTGATGGACCTGACCCACGAAACCTACGTCCACGCCTCGAGCATCGGCCAGAAGGAAATCGACGAGGCGCCGCCAGTGACCACGGTCGATGGCGATGAAGTGGTCACCGCCCGGCACATGGAAAACATCATGGCCCCGCCGTTCTGGCGCATGGCCTTGCGCGGCAACAATCTGGCCGATGACGTGCCGGTGGATCGCTGGCAGATCTGCCGTTTCACCCCGCCCAGCCATGTGCTGATCGAAGTCGGCGTGGCCCATGCCGGCAACGGCGGTTATCACGCCGCGCCGCAATTCAAGGCGTCGAGCATCGTGGTGGATTTCATTACGCCGGAAACCGAGACGTCGATCTGGTACTTCTGGGGCATGGCCCGGCACTTCCAGCCGCAGGATGAAGTCCTCACCGCGTCCATTCGCGAAGGCCAAGGCAAGATTTTCAGCGAAGACCTGGAAATGCTCGAACGCCAACAGCGCAACCTGCTGGACCATCCGCAACGCAACTTGCTCAAGCTCAACATCGACGCGGGCGGCGTACAGTCCCGCCGGGTGCTGGAGCGCTGGATCGCACGGGAACGGGAAGCACAGGCCGGGTTGATCGCCAGCAGCCATCAACCACAACAGGTGGAGCAACGGCCATGATCGAAGTCCAGGTCGCGGCGCGACACAACGAAGCCCTCGATATCTGCAGCTACGAATTGACACGTGTCGATGGCGAGCCGCTGCCGGCCTTCACCGCCGGCGCCCATATCGATGTGCACTTGCCCGGCGGCCTGATCCGCCAGTACTCGCTGTGCAACCATCCCCAGGAGCGGCACCACTACCTCATCGGCGTGCTCAAGGATCCTGCGTCCCGCGGTGGTTCGCGCAGCCTGCATGAGTTGATCCAGCCAGGCATGCGTTTGCACATCAGCGAGCCGCGCAACCTGTTCGCTCTCGCCCCGCAAGCCCGGCGCAGCCTGCTGTTTGCCGGCGGCATCGGCATTACGCCGATCCTGTGCATGGCCGAGCACCTGGCCCAGAGCGGTGCCGCGTTCGAGCTGCATTACTGCGCCCGCGCCCGGGACCGCGCGGCCTTTGTCGAGCGCCTGCGCCACGCGCCTTATGCCGACCGGGTCTTCCTGCATTTCGATGAAGAACCGGAAACCCTGCTGGACGCCGCCAGGGTGCTGGCCGCGCCGAGTGACGATGTGCACCTCTACGTCTGCGGCCCCGGCGGGTTCATGCAACACGTCCTCGACACCGCCAAAAGCCAGGGCTGGCAGGAAGCCTGCCTGCACCGCGAATACTTTGCCGCCGCCCCTACCGACACCCGTGCCGATGGCAGTTTTTCGGTCAAGCTGGCCCGCAGCGGCCAAGTGTTCGACGTGCCGGCGGGCTGCAGTGTGGTGCAGGCGCTGGAGCGCCATGGCATCGAGATCCCGATCTCGTGCGAACAAGGGGTCTGCGGCACCTGCCTGACCCGCGTGCTGGAAGGTGTACCCGAGCATCGGGACATGTTCCTGACCGAGGCTGAACAGGCCTGCAACGACCAGTTCACGCCGTGCTGCTCCAGGTCGAAAACCCCGGTGCTGGTGTTGGATCTCTGACAACCACCGGAAAACAGGCACCCAAATCCCGTGGCGAGGGAGCTTGCTCCCGCTCGGCTGCGCAGCACTCGCAATCCAGACAATGCGATTTACCTGAACGATATAGGGCCTGCTTCGCAGGCCAGCGGGAGCAAGCTCCCTCGCCACAGGGGGATGCGTGCTGGCTACACAAATACAGCAGTCATCCGGGCTGTTCACTCCGAACGCAGAATCACCGTCATCCGCTCGTCAGCCAGTGTCGAGCCGAACACTTCGGCGTAGCGCAGGGTCGCGTTGGCATGCTCGCGCATGATTGCCTCGGCGCGGCCGCTCTGGCGGTTGATCAAGGCGTCGAACACCGAATGGTGTTGCATATGGGCATAGTTGAAGCGGCGAAATTCGCCGGCCATGTTCTGGCGATCCACCGCCAGGGCGGTGACTGAGGCGAATGGCAGATGATCGTTGCGGGCCAGGGCATCGGCAATCGCCGGGTTGTGGCTGCCTTCGACGATCACCTGGTGAAAGCGCATGTTGAGGTCGTGATAGACCTCCAGGTCGTCCTCGGTCACATAACCCTTGGCGAACAGTTCATCGCCCTGCGCCAGGCATTGCTCGAGTATCGCACGGGCCTCTTCAGATAAACCGTGCTCGGCCGTCTGCCGTGCCGCCAGGCCCTCCAGTACGCCACGCACCTCCACGGCCCCGGCGATCTGTTCGGCACTGACCGAACGCACCTGGAAGCCTCTTCCGCCGAAGCGCACCAGCAACCCTTCCTGCTCCAGGGTGCGGAACGCCATGCGCACCGGCATGCGCGATACGCCGAACAACTCGGCCGTGGGTATTTCCATCAGACGCTCGCCAGCGGCCAACTCGCCCGAGGCGATCATCTTGCGCAGCGCAACCAGCACCGTTTGGCCGGGCTTACTCATCCAGGCGATTCCACAGAAAAGAAGCCGTCATAGTAGAAGGCTTGGCGCAGCGTGTCACGGCAAGGCAGTGGCAGCCAGGCTGGCCGCCACAGCGCGTTGTTCAAATCCCTGCCAACTCGCGCAACTGCGCCAGGGTCTGTTCGTCCAAGCTGATCCCATGCTCATTGGATTTGCTGCGTTCGCGATGGCGACGGTCTCCCGGCAGGCGCCGCAACCCGACGCCATGCATCTGCCTGACCAGCTCCTGGCTGCGCTCGGCGAAGTTTTGCCCGGCGGTCTTGCTCGGGTCGATCACGATCAACAACTGACCGGTCCACGGGGTCTTGGCACCCGGATGGTTGTGCCAGTCGAACTCGAAGGAAAAATTGCCGCCAGTCAGGGCTGCCGCCAGCAACTCGACCATCATCGACAGCGCCGAGCCCTTGTGCCCGCCAAAAGGCAAGAGCGCTCCACCTTCGAGAATCGCCTTGGGGTCGCGGGTCGGCTGGCCGAGGCTGTCCACGCCCATTCCTGGTGGCAACAACTCGCCCTTGCGTGCAGCAATCTGTACGTCGCCGTGGGCAATGGCGCTGGTGGCGAGGTCGAAGACAATCGGCTCACCGTCAGCCCGTGGTGCGGCGAAGGCAATGGGGTTGGTGCCGAACAATGGGCGGTCCGCGCCATGGGGCACTACACACGTCATGCTGTTGACCACACTCAACGCCACCAGGCCTTCATAAGCGAACGGCTCGACATCCGGCCAGAGGGCAGCAAAGTGATGGGAGTTGCGAATGGCCAGGACGGCGATACCGGCACTGCGGGCCTTCGCCACCAGCAATGGACGCGCTGCGGCCAGGGCAGGCTGGGCAAACCCGTTGCAGGCGTCCACCGCGACAAACCCTGAAGCGACGTCCTCGACCCTCGGCACGGCCTTGCCGTTGACCCAACCGCTGGCAAGTGTCGAGACATAACCGGGAATGCGAAACACCCCATGGCTGTGGGCGCCGTCGCGCTCGGCCCCGGCGCAGTTTTCAGCCAGGCACCGAGCGACTTCGGTCGACGTGCCATGACGCAGGAAAATGTTCTCCAGCAAGCTCACCAGAGCATCGAAAGACAAGGTGCAAGAAGCGGCATGATCGGATGGCACAGACATCTGAAGCTCCAGAATGATTGTTGGAGGTAGCAACAGCGTAAAGGGACCCGCCGGGTGATTAAACACCGGTTCAGGCGCGCACTGTCAATCCTTGTCCACGGCATCTGTCCGGCCTGGCAGGTCGAAAACCAGCATGCGGTAACTATGTACCACCTTGGCTCATTCATCGTTGCCTAGTCTGGCGGCTTCCTCCACGTTCGCGCCGCTTTGAGGCGCCCCGATCGAGAAGCAACGATGCTCACTGAAACCACGCCGCTTTTATTTCCCGAGCTATTGCACGCCCATCGCCTGGACGAATTGACCGCAACCCACGGACTGACGCAGGCAGACCTCGACTGGTTGCAGCACATCGCCCTGCCCGACCACACCCAGCGCGCAGCGCAGACACCCCCGATGTTCGCCGAAACCATTCTGTTGCAAGCCGACGAAAAACCGCCCATTGCATTGGCCGGCTGCTTTGTCCTCAGCGCCTCGTCGAACAGCAGCAAAACCAGCACCCACGCGGCGTTCCTCTACACGCCAAGTGGCGGCATAAGAAAGTTCGACAACCTGGCATCCCTCGAAGCGCAGATTGACCGGATGCGTCGGGACACTGCGCAACGCGACGACCTGTTTCGTCTCTTATCGATCTCCCAACGCAGCGAACTGAACAGCACCACCGACATCAGGCAGACCCGACAACTCATCGAAGAGGATGTTTTCAAGACCCAGCTCGAATCCATCGAGCACGCCCAAGGCCTCAATGCCCTGGCCATGGTGAATGAACTGATCAAATTGCCCTCGTTAAGATCGATGCTTGACCAGGTATTGAACGAGGCGCTGCCGGACCTGGATCATCGACAGATCCGCGTGGCCTTCAGCAAGGGGGCTTACCCAGGAAATCCAAGGGCCATCCAGGTGACCGAAAGCATTCCACTGAGCGATGCCATCCTGAGCTATTTCCATCATCAAGGCTGGCCTGTCGGGCATGACATCGATCTGACTCACCCGGGTACGCCCGCATCGTCCTACAGCCCGCAGCGATGGGAAAACATCATAAAAGACGTTGCCAGGAAACTGATTCCAACGCTTATCGGTTGCATCGATGCCTTTTGGCAGAACACGACGACCCACTTTTATATGTCTCGGCGCAAACTGCTTTCCCAAGTCATCCACGACAGACTCTGGGCAACCATCCTGGTCGAGCGGGAAAAAGGACAACTGACGGAGGAACAAAGTCGTGAACTGCTCCGATTGTTCAGGCCCTCGCGCCGGGACGAAACACTGCTGTTCATCGAAACGATTCGCCTCTGGGAATATGAGCCGCACTTTGTAGAACTTGCAGGCTCCTTGATGATCAGCGCCAAAGGCAACTATCTCTACACCCCCATGCAGGGTCTTCAGAAGATAGACAACCCTCCAGGTTTCAAGGCTGCGCTGTTCGGTCACCCCGCAAGCACCGCACAAAAGGAAGCGCTCTATAGCCTGTTGAGCCTGGAAGAGCGCAACCGTTTCCTGCGCTTTGACGAACCGCAGATTTCGGGCAAGCCGCTGGATTTGCCAGTGTCCGAATCCCTGGCGAACGCCATCATCGAAAAACAGAAGAATAACTTTCATTACGCACTGGAAATGTCTCGCCAGGGCGATGTCGACATCCACGCGCTCATCGACAAGGCGTTGGATATACGCACCTTCATCAATAAAAGCCTGTTGGACCCGCCTACTGCCGGACACTGGGGGACTCATCCGGCTTTTCATGGAAGTCTGCGCCCGTCCAACTTCATGGCTGATCAGATGCAAAGAAAGGTCAAGAGCTACACCGATGTCGAAGCCGCTTTCGATAGCCTCTTTACCCGGTTGCCGACCTCCCACACCGTTTCGCTGCACAATGGGCTCAGGCAATTACTGGCTGAACTGACCAATGTTTTTTCCTTGGGGATACGGGCCGAGGCCGAACTCAGGGCACTTAACGCGAGCCTGCCGTCGATTGCCAATGACCTGATCAGAACGGTTTTTGCCTACGACTCAGAATACCCGGACCGTGCACAACGGATCGGCGTCAGGGGCTTCCGGCCGGATGTCTATTCGTTGACGCTGGCCTGTAGCGAAGAAGACCGAACGGTTTATCTGCCCCTTGCCAACTGCTTTTTATTAACTGAGCGCGGAGGCCTCGATACCCCCTATTCGGGCATGGCCATCCTGTGGACGCCCGCCGATGGCCTGCAGGCGTTTTCGTCCGTAGATGTTGCGACCCAGCAATTGAATCGGCACCTGCTCGATTCCCGAAAACGCTTTGGTTTGCTCGCCAACCTCACCTCGGCCCAACGTCAACCTCATGGACACTATCAACTCCAGGCATATGAACTGATCGAGGACAACGTGCTGGTGAATCGGATGAGTTCGTTCATCAAACACTTTGAGGCCGAGCATGCTTATCTGAGCACTTTGAAAGCCGGAAGCTGGCAACTGACCGGCAAGGCTCTGTCGCGAAGCCTTCAGGCATTGCTGGACAAAGGCGCGCCGACCAATCTCAAGCGCGCCACCCACATTGCCCGGGCCAATAAGCAGCAACAGCAACTCCCCGCCTGGCTCGGTACAGCGGCACTTGACGATCAACGCCTGCACGTCGAGTTGCTTGAGCAATATAAAAACAGCGTGGTCGATGGCAAGGACTATCTGGACGGTATCGAGCCGCTGCGCACCTATGTGCGTAATAAATTGAAAGCACTGCTGAGCGCACGCTTCGCTGCAAACAACCTTGACCCCGACACCCTCCAGATCACACCAAACCTCGCCATAGTCGGACCGGCCAGTTCGCTAACCGACTTCGCCATGCATCACATCGAAGTGACCCGGGAGGGCTTCAAGGTTTCTTCAACGTCCACGCAGAAACTGCCGGACGGCCTGAACGAGAGCACCGTCAGGCAGATGCTGTCCTCGTTGAATATCTCGACCGACTTTAAAAATCAGGTGGCGCAGAAACTGTCCGGCCCCACTGCCCAGGCCCGGCAAAGAAAAACGGCCTTCCGCCAACAAATGCCTTGGCAGTTGCTGCAATACGCTCACGCACGTTATCTGCAACAACACCTCTCCCCCTTGGCCTTTGATTTGATTCGCCAGGTGGTGGACATGCCCGATGCCGTCGCTCGGAAAGCCGTTGACGGTGCCAACGCGTTTATTCGCCCGCTGGAGTTGATCAAGACCGGTGGTGCAGTGCCGGTCAAAGCGCAAGGGCTCTACTTGATCGGTTCGAGCGTCGATGCGGCAAGTCCCCAAGTCCTGTATTCGCCCTACCATGAGGGGGAGCTCTTCACCGAATTCAAGGATGAAGAGAGCGTCATTGCCGCATTCAATACACCAGGGATACTTCAGAACCTGCTGATTCGCCGCCTTCCCGAACACCAGCAGGCCACATTCAGGCACCTGTTCGCCGCCACCCTCGGGCAGCGATCGGAAATCACCCTGGCCTCGAACCCTATCCAGACCAACCTGTTCGACACATTGTTCGACGACAACGCAGCATTGTTATCGGACATGCTGAGCGCACAAACCAATGAAAAACGACAGTTTGACTGGGAAACGGTCCTGCACCTGTTCAGCTCCGGCATCAAGTCAGTGGGGAGGCAACTGTCGGGCAAACTGACTTTTATCGAAACGCTTTGGGAAAGCTACCAGGACTTCAAGGCTTCAGCCGAAGCGTTGCAGCAGCATGACTGGAAAACAGGCCTGCACGATTTTATCGCCGGCGCTGCCGAGATGGTGTCGCTGGGCCTGATGAATCGCGAGGATACATTCGGTCTTCTCGATCCCATTGAACCGCTTTCGCAAGGCGCTACGTTGGCCAATCGCTGGAGGGACATCGCTTCCACCGCCCGGATCCGAACCGACTTGAGCGTTTTCGAGGCCATGGGGATCAGCCTGTCGGACCTTCAACCAGACCTGATCGACAGCACCTACAAGGCACTGGAAAACGGCAGGCGTTATATCCCCCTTGCCGGCAAAGTCTTCCAAGTAGCGAAAGCCGGCCAAACCTGGCGAATCGTGCATGAGCACGCAGAGGGGCCGTTATTGAGAAAGTCGCCTGACGGCCGGACATGGGAACTCGATCCACAACGCCAGACCATACGCTTCGGCAAAGCCGGATCGAAAATGGCCGTCACCTACAGCGACTTCAAGGCCAAGGGCTCACTGAATATCGAAGCAAAGGGCATGGCTGAGATACGCAGGAAATATCCGCACCGTGCAAACGCAATTGTGCAGGCACTGGAGACCGCGAGGTTCTATTCATTCAACGCCCTTCACAACCTTGCTCAACTCAAGCGACAACCACTCGCGGGCTCTCGGCTGGATAATTTCATAAGGTTGTTTTTTGGGGTCGACAGCGTCGACGCTCGTCTTATCAGCAAGATAGAGACGGCGATCTCGCCCATATGCCGGGCATTGGCCGATCCATTATGGGCGCAACAGAATGCCGACCGCATCGTGATCGGCAACCTCAAGCACCTGGAAGATCGAGCAACCGCCTTCGTACTCGAGCCGGCAGCCGTCGGCAGAATCTATATCACGCAGTTTTTCTTCGACATGGGCTTGGATTGGTACAAGGCCGTCGTACCCGAGTTCTTCAATGTCGATGCGCATGCCCAGGGAGCGACCCTCATCCACGAAATTTCCCATCAGTTGTTCAATACGTTCGACATCATCTACCTGGACGCCGCACTGCCATTTCTCGATTTGATTTCAACAGCGACTTATGCCGCAAAGTTGCGATACGACGAGCAAAGGGACCTGCAACTCAACGGGCTTTCATTGACCACACCAAAGTCAAAACTGTTCACGCAGTGGGACAGCACGGATAACACTTACAAGAAGCTGGAGCTGTTGCCTGGATACAGTCAAATCACCCGGGAAATCCTGAAGATTACTGGCGCCAGAACCATGGATAACGCTCGCGATGATTTTCTCGATTCGATTTTGCCGGACAAGCGCATCGACGTCATACTTCGCAACGCCGACTCGCTCACACTCTTGATCTGTGAATTGGGACGCCAACTCGACCCCACTCCACCACGGAAAACTACCGTGCCATGAACGGTTTGGGTGGTTGATCTTTTTTTCACGCAATGTATGCGACGGTAGGCGACAACGAGTGTTTGAGTAAAAAAACAGGCGATTGATGCGTAAACGCCATGACGGTTGTTCTCGGCAGCTCATGCCGAAGGTTAGAATGCGGCAAACCAGGAAGAGTCAATGACCGAACATCCCCTCTCGGAAGCCGAATACGACGCCATTACCGATGCCGCTGCCCATTGGTGCATGCGTTTGCATGCCGCCGATTGCACCCATGCCGAACGGCAGGCGTTCAAGCAATGGCACGATGCCGATCCCCTGCATGCTTTCGAATACGAAGCCATGCTGGAGATCTGGGCTGTTGCCGATCATCTGCCGCGTGTCGAGTCAACGCCGACGGCTCCAGCACGCCGCACCCAGTCGCGTTGGAGCCGGTTGGCGGTCGCCGCTGCGGTGTTAGTAGTGGGCACGCCCCTGGCTGCTTACACCGGCTGGAATCTGGGCTGGGTTGCCAATTCCTACCAGCGCTTCGAAGCGGGCGCCAGCGTACGTCATGTCACCCTGGGTGACGGCAGCCAGGTCGAACTCAACCTGGGCAGTGAGCTGGTATTTGCCAACTACAAAAACGAACGCCGGGTGACGCTGAAAAAGGGTGAGGCGTTTTTTGACGTCAGCCATGACAAACAGCACCCGTTTGTCGTTCGGGCTGGCCAAGGCCAGGTGCGTGTGACCGGTACACGTTTCAACGTATGGATGTACCAGGACCAGGTACGGATCACGCTACTGGAGGGCTCGGTGAGGGTGACCAGCAACCAGGCACTCAGCCGTGACGGCCTGCCGCTTTTCCCGGGCATGCAGGCCAGCTACAAGGCAGGCGACCAACAACCGCAAGTTCGTGAGACAGATGCCAATGACAGTTCGCTGGCCTGGCGCAACGGCAAACTGGTGCTGGATAACCTTGCCCTGAGCGATGCACTGCCGCTGATCAACCGCTACCTCGACCGGCCTGTCATGTTGGCCGACAACAGCACCGGGGGCCTGCGTATCGGTGGTGTCTACAACATCAGCGAAGTGCAAAACCTGGTGCCTTCGCTGCCGAAAGTGCTGCCGGTCTACCTGACCCAGAACAAGGACGGCAACCCGGTCCTCAATTCAATCGGGCAACGACCAGCCACTCACTGAAAGCTTTTCTCTACGGGAGCATAGCTTGTTCGCGATAGCACCGGGAATGTGACCGCTCACCAGCGGCTATTGCGTCGCCACCCTGCCCGTCTCATCACGCTCGCGGATAATCAACGCCTGATAGTGCGGATCGGCCTTGATCTGCTGTTCAGTGAATGGCAGCACACTCCACTGCTTCTGCGAAAAGGCCTGGGTCTGGTCTGCCGAATATGGCGATGCCGGGTCGCTGGAGAGGGAGAATGCCAGCAACCCCTGGGCCTGCGGACCGTTGCTGTCAAACGTCACCACTTGCAGATAACTGGTCCCGCTGACCACCTCCCGCTTGCCGTCCGCCCCGGGCACACTCTGGATCGCGTTGTAGATGCCCAGCTCCCCGGGACCGCCGTGAATCGGTGTCTGTCGGCTGCCGCTGCTGGCCACCTGGACGTCTTGCCATTGGCTGTCCTTCGACAAGCCGGCGACCTTGACTGTCTCCACCGAAGCCAGCATGGCATCGCGCACGGCCTTGAGTACCGCTGGCCGCTCAATCGCCAGGCCACGCGGTGTGTGTTGCGGGTCTTTGGGGTCGAACGCGACGCGCCATGAATCCGACACAGCCTGCAAGCGGTCCATGATGTGCTGGAAATGCACGAACCCCAGGCCGCTATTCAGGCCGGCCTTGCGATCCCACGCCTTGAGGCTGGCACACGCCTCGACCAATGCCGAAGCATCGGCCCCCAGGTCACCGGCGCACACGCCGAGCAGGTCCGGCATCACCTGGTCAGCCAGGTAAACCTGATCGTCCATGACCATGCGCTGCAAATCCTCGATCTTCACCGGCCCGCTCTTGGCCAATTGGCCCATCCGGTCCAGCGCAAAACGCGCCCGCAGTCCCAGGGGCTGGCCTTGCTGGCTGATCAGTGGGGAGTAACCGGACAGCGGCTGCGCAGGGTTGACCATCCAAGCCGAATCGTTGGAGTTCTGCACATAATCGCGGCGCAGCAACTGCGGAAGCCTGTCGGCGGCATAGGTGCCTTTTTGCACGGCTTTGGAATCGACGCCCCAGGTACACTCGCTGCGAGAGCCATCCAGCACGATCAGTCGCAACCCGGCCCGGGGATCGCTGCACCGGGCCAGCTTCTCGGCGTCGACGTTTGGCACCACCGACACGTTCATGTAAAGGCTTTGCCCCTGGTCGTCCGCCGCCAGGGTATTGACCCAGGGAATGCCCTGGATCTTATGGACAGCGTCCTGCAGGTCCTTGAGCGTGACCGCCTTGTTCATGGCGTACCACTGCGCCAACACGCGATCGTTTTCCAGGTTCGCATCCCGCAGGCTGTAGGCGAACCGGTTATCCCAGTCCAACCGGCCAGGCCATTGCACGATCGGTCCGAACTGCGAGCCATAGACCACTCGAGTGACCGTCTGCACCTGTCCATCAGGTTGCTTGACGTCCACCGCGACCGTCTGCTGACTCATCGGCACAGACTTGCCGTCAAGCAGATAGCGGGTCGGGTCCTTAGGGTCGAGTTGCAGGCGGTACAGGGTGAAATGTTTCGAGCTGTCGACGGTGTGGGTCCAGGCCAAGTGCTGGCTGAAACCGATATTGATCATCGGCAGGCCTGGCAGCGCCGCGCCCATGACGTCCAGCTTGCCGGGAATGGTCAGGTGCATCTGGTAGAAACGCATGCCGCCCAGCCACGGAAAATGTGGGTTCGCCAGCAACATGCCGCGGCCATTGAAAGAACGCTCGCTGCCGATGGCCAGCGCATTGCTGCCGCGCTCCAAGGCAAAACGCTGCTGCCGAGTGGCGGCGGCCGCGAAACCAGAGACCGGGGTGCCCGCGAGCGCGCTCGCCTGGGGCGGTTGCGCGCCGGCCAGGGCCTCGGCGAATTGGCCAACGCCGCCTTCCACCAACAACCGACGGGTCAACTTGACCAGGTCCAGCGCCGTGATCGGTCGCACCCACTCGCTGGCACATTGTTCGGGCAGGCCTTTGGCCTTGCGCTCGACCAGTGCACGGTTGTAACCCGCCACGTAGCCTTCGACCAGTTGTTGCACTTGAGGCGTCTGGGCCTGCCAGAAACCGGAAACCGCTTGTGGCGTGTTGAGCCAACTGAAGAACAGATCGCTGACGCGGTTCTCCCGCTGCTCCACCGTCCTGCGCTCGGGCCCGAAATAGTGCGAGCGCTGGCCATTGACCGTGACGAGCTCATTGGCCAGCAGGCACAGGTTGTCCTGGGCGTAGGCGTAGCCGATGCCATAACCCAGCCCGCGCTCATCCTGCGCCCGGATATGCGGTACACCAAAACGGGTGCGACGGATCTCGGCACTGGCCTGCTGCCCATCGTCTTGCGCATTGACCACGGGGCTGAGCCCGAGGGCGATCCCTAGAAAAGCGCCTGCGAGGCCAATCCTCGATAACTGCCCGGACATTCTCACGTTCACTCCTGATAAAACTTCAGAAACCAGACGGCTACCGGTGCGACAGAAGACAAACACTCGACCCGCCTGGGAAATCACATACCGCTTGCTGAACCGGAATGTGCCTCCCTTGAAAACGAACCGGATGAAAAAAAATTAATGGCTGGCAGCCTTTTGAATGTGGGGGTTTTACGCAGCAAAGGCATTTTTTTCACATCATGGTCCTCATGATTGTGCGTCCTCGTTCGTCCTATTACAGGAGAGTATCCGTGACCTTTTCTGATCAGGCTGGTAAGGAGTTTTTGCATGCGTAACGCGCAATTGCCCATGGAGGGCAAGCCAAGGGCGACCGGCGTCTCGCTGAGCGCCCCCCACCGTGTATTCGACAGGCCGGCAGAGCGAGGCGGCAATGACCACATCAGACGCTTGCTCAAGAGCTTCGGGCTCAGGACCAGCCTGATTCGTCTCAAAGTCATCGACGCGCTGCTCAAGGCCGCCCAGGAAAACCGCAGCCTGGGCGTGCGCGGGGTGCATAGCCAGTTATTGGGGCTGGACATTCCATTGTCCTTTCTCAGCGTGCGGGAGGTGTTGAAGCGCTTGTGCAGCGAGGGCGTCGTCACCCTCAACCCGGATAAAAGCTACCGCCTGCACCCCAGTGCGATGGCCGTGCTCGAGGCCGAGGAATGAAGCCGGCGCTCAGGACTTGACCTTGCGCCGCATCACGCCGTTGATCACCACCACGATGACCGCCACGGCGATGGCGATGTATTGAAACAGCTGCTCGCTGATCATGCCCTTGCCTTGCATCCACGACAGCCCCAGCATGATTGCCAGGACGACGAGGACGATCAGAATCGAGTATTTCAAGCGTTGTGAATGAGTCATTGCCAATTTCCTGAATGTTTCCGTTCTGTAGCCCGAGCCCGCCGGGGTGACGCTGGATCAAGCTATGACGGGCAGCGCGCGGACGGCCCATGGTACAGGCCAACCCGACTGTTCGCCTACGGGCGATCATTTCCCATACGGGCGGCAACGCCGCCGATGCACGGCATTCAAGCTTCGCACGGACGAGTCGATACAAATTGGTACTATCATCCCAATTTCTCTTGAAAGACGCCTCCGTGCAAGGAACCGCCCATGCCCTCATTCCGAACGATTCAGGCTCGCTACACGCTGTTCCTGATTATCTTCATGCTGGTGCTGTCCATCCTGACCGTGGTGGGCATCAGTTACCTGGTCGCGCCCAAGCTGCGCCAGACTGAAGAGCAAGTGGCCCTGAACCGCATCGCCGAGGTCGCCGAGCAGATCCAGGGCGAACTGAACAAGGTGCAGGCGCAGCAGCGCAGCATCACCCAGACCATCCCGCTGCTCGACAGCGATGCCATCGACAAAGTGTTGCCGGGGCTGGTGGATCAGTACGGCGAGTTGAAAGTCTTCGGCGGCGGAATCTGGCCGTTGCCCAACCAACGAGCCGAGGGGCGCAACAAATTCAGCACGTTCTGGCACCGCGACGCGTCCGGCAAGCTGGCGGTCAATACCTTCTGGAACAGTGACGCCGCACCCAACTATTACGAACAACCCTGGCACAAAGGCGGCATGGCCACTCCACCTGGCAAATGCGCCTGGGCCGCTGCGTATAAAGATGACGCCAGCGCCGAACCGCGCACCAACTGCGCCATGGCAATTCAGAAAAACGGCGTGCCCTATGGCGTTTCCACCATCGACGTGACCCTGGGCTTCTTCAATGAGCTGGTGGCACGCAAGGAAGCCGACCTGAGCGCCGAGATGCTGATCGTCGAAGGCGACGGCAAGATCATCAGCAACAGTTCGCGTATCAGCGGGCCGATCGTACTGAAAAACATCAGCGAACTGGCGGCTACCTCGCCCTTCGCCGCCCAGGTCAAGGCCGGCCTGGCCAAGCGCGACCAGCCCCTGCAACGGGTCGAGTTCGACAACAAGGGCGAGGCCAGCACGTTCTTCATGCGCCCTATCGAAGGTTCGCCGTGGTTCCTGGCGACCGCATTGCCAACCCGCCTGATCACCGCCCAGCGCGACGATGTACTGAGTACCCTGAGCCTGCTGCAGATCCCGATGGTGATCCTGCTGGTGTTGATGCAGCTGTACGCGATCCGCCAGTTGACCCATCGCATGAAGGTCCTCAAAGGCAACATCGACGCCTTGTCCACCGGCGATGCCGACCTGACCCGACGCATCACCATCCGGGCCGAGGATGAGCTGGGAGCGATCGGTCATTCGGTCAACCGCTTCATCGCTTACCTGCAAAGCATGATCGGCGAAGTCACCCAGGCCACAGGCGCCATGGCGTCGAGCCTGGGCGATCTGCAGCGGACCTCGGCCCACACCAGCGAAATCCTGATGCGCCACGCCTCGGAAACCGACCAGACCGTGACGGCTATCACCCAGATGAGCTCAACGGCTGAAAGCGTCGCGCAAAACGCGGCCGAGACCGCGGCGTTCACCCAACGCGCCAATGAGCATGCCGATCGCTCCCGCGTGGTGGTCGGTGAAGCGTCCAACAGTGTGGTGGCGCTGATCGATGAAGTGGCCAGCGCCACCCGCAAGGTCGAGAGCATGCAACAGGATGCTCAGCGCATCACCGAGATCCTCGGCGTCATCGGCGCCATCGCCGGGCAGACTAACCTGCTCGCCCTCAACGCTGCCATTGAAGCCGCCCGAGCCGGTGAGCAAGGTCGTGGTTTTGCCGTCGTCGCCGACGAAGTACGCGCCCTCGCTGCCCGCACCCAGGCCAGCACATCGGAAATCAACGAAATGCTGGCCCGCCTGACCCAAGGCGTGAGCTCGTCGGTCTCAGCCATGGAAAACACCCAGGCCAGTTGCCAGTCAGCCGCCGATGCCACCTCTCGAGTCAACTCGGGTCTGGACGAAATGGCCGGTTCCGTCAGCCAGATCAACAGCCTGAGCACCCAGATTGCCACTGCTGCCGAGCAACAGAGCGCGGTGACCGAGGAAATCAATCGCAGCATGGTGCAAATCCGTCACATGGTGGAGGAACTGGTGGAAGGCGGCCTGGCCAGCGAGGCCAACACCCGGCAATTGCTGGAGGCCAACACTCGGGTAAATGCGATCATGGGGCGGTTCAAGGTTCGCTGAAAGCTTCGCCATCCCCTGTGGGAGCTTGCTCGCGATAGCATCGGATCAGTTGCAAGGTTGTGACTGACAAACCGCTACCGCGAGCAAGCTCGCTTCCACAGGACTGTATTCGCCCTCCCAACCTGACAATTCTGTAATCCCCGCCTCAGCCCCCCGTCAGCTCGCGCTCGCTACTCTGTTATCCTCCCTCCAAACCGTTCGACACGAGACCAACCCCATGGCCCATCCCCTGCACCTGCTCGCCTTGAGCGCCCTGTTCATGACCACCCTGGCCCAGGCCGCCGAACCAGTCACCATCGATGTGCACCGCGATGCCAATTGCGGCTGCTGCAAAAAGTGGATCTCGCATCTGCAGGCAAACGGCTTCAAGGTCAACGACCATGTCGAAGCCGACATGAGTTCGGTCAAGCAGCGCCTGGGCGTGGCGCCGAACCTGCATTCCTGCCACACCGCCGAGATCAACGGCAAATTCGTCGAAGGCCATGTCCCGGCCGACCAGGTGCTGGCGCTGAGCAAGCGCGATGACCTGCTCGGTGTCGCCGCGCCGGGCATGCCCATGGGCTCGCCCGGCATGGAAATGGACGGTATGAGCGATGCCTACCAAGTCATCGGCTTGAAGAAAAACGGAACCCAAACCGTAGTGGCGGAGTACCCGGCCCACTAATGGGCGAAGCCTATATCGGCTTGTTCCTGGCGGCTTTCGGCGCGGCAACCTTGTTGCCGTTGCAATCGGAGGCGGTGTTGGTCGGCTTGTTGCTCAGCGAGCGCCATCTGGCCTGGCTGTTGCTGGCCGTTGCCACGCTCGGCAATGTCCTCGGCTCGCTGGTGAACTGGTGGCTGGGCACGCGGCTGGAGCACTTCAAGGATCGGGGCTGGTTTCCGGTCAGCCCGGCCCACCTGGACAAGGCTCGCGTGCACTACCAACGCTTCGGCCACTGGTCACTGCTGCTCAGCTGGCTGCCGATCATCGGTGATCCGTTGACCTTGGTGGCCGGGGTGATGGGCGAACCGTGGCGGCGTTTCCTGCTGCTCGTGAGCCTTGCCAAAGGCCTGCGCTATGGCGTTCTCGCCCTGGCGACACTGGGATGGATGGACTGAACGTTCGGGCTGTTCGGTTGCCTGTGGTTAATGTCGCCATAATCGGGTCGCGCCAGGATCGGCGGCGGCCACAAGGAGATTGACCATGCCCCGTACCCCCGCGCGCTGGTTGCCCAGCCTGTTCCTCACCGCCGCCCTGCCCCTGTTCGCCCTGGCCGCCACCCCACCCGAAGGCCCGGCCTACGGAGCGCAGTTGGAGGGCTTCGAATACCCCTACACCCTCAAGCGCTTCGCCTTCCAGTCCCAGGGCCAGTCGTTGCAGATGGGCTATATGGACGTGCCGGCCCAAGGCAAGGTCAATGGCCGCACAGTGGTACTGATGCACGGCAAGAATTTCTGCGCCGCCACCTGGGGCGATTCGATCAAGGTGCTCAGCGAAGCCGGCTACCGGGTCATCGCGGCGGACCAGGTCGGTTTCTGCACATCGAGTAAACCCGAGCATTACCAGTACAGCTTCCAGCAACTGGCGAGCAACACCCAGGCCTTGCTCAAGGCCCTCGGCGTACAGAAAGCCGTCATCCTCGGTCACTCCACCGGCGGCATGCTCGCCACCCGCTACGCCTTGCAGTTTCCCGACGAGGTCGAACGCCTGGCGATGGTCAACCCCATTGGCCTGGAAGACTGGAAAGCCTTGGGCGTACCCTATCGCACCGTGGACCAATGGTACGCGCGGGAGCTGAAAGTCAACGCCGAGGGTATTCGCAACTACGAGCGTACGACCTATTACGCAGGCCGCTGGAAACCTGAGTTCGAGCGCTGGGTAGACATGCTCGCCGGCTTGAACAAGGGCCCGGGTCATAAGCAAGTGGCGTGGAACTCGGCGCTGATCTACGACATGATCTTCACCCAACCGGTCTATTACGAGTTCAAGGACTTGACGGTACCCACCCTGCTGCTGATCGGCACCTCGGACACCACCGCCATCGGCAGCGATATCGCGCCGCCGGTGGTCAAGGCCAAGCTGGGCCACTACGAGGTATTGGGCAAGCAAGCCGCCCGGCTGATTCCCAGCTCGACGCTGGTGGAGTTCCCCAATCTGGGGCATGCCCCGCAGATGGAAGAGCCGGATCGGTTCCACAAGGCCCTGTTGAGCTGGCTGGACAAACCCATTCCCTGAGGAGGTGTTCCATGGCGGTGCAAATAGCAGTCATCGACGATTGGCAAGATGTGGCACGTGATGTCGTGGACTGGTCGGTGCTGGACAGCGTCGGCCAGGTGACGTTTCTCCATGACTATCCCGCTGACCGCGACACCCTCGCCGAGCGCTTGCAGCGCTTCGAGGTGATCTGCGTGATGCGTGAACGCACATTGTTCGACGAAGGCCTGCTGCGTCGCTTGCCCAATCTGAAGCTGTTGCTCACGGGCGGCATGCGCAATGCCGCCCTGGACCTGAAGGCTGCCGCTGAGCTGGGTATCCAGGTGTGCGGCACCGACAGCTACAAGCACGCCACGCCTGAATTGACCTGGGCGCTGATCATGGCCCTGACCCGCAACCTGATGCAGGAAGCCAACGCCCTGCGCGCCGGCCTGTGGCAGCAAGGCTTGGGCGGCGACCTGCACGGCAAGACGCTGGCGATCCTCGGCCTGGGCAGCATCGGTACACGGGTGGCGCAGTTTGGCCAGGTGTTTGGCATGCGGGTCATCGCCTGGAGCCAGAACCTCAGCGCCGAGCGCGCCGCCGAAGTGGGCGTGACGTATGTGAGCAAACAGGCATTGTTCGAGCAGGCCGATATTCTTTCGATCCACCTGGTGCTCGGCGAACGCACCCGCAGCCTGGTGGATGCCCAGGCCCTGGCCTGGATGAAACCCGAGGCGCTGCTGGTCAACACCTCCCGCGGGCCGATCGTCGATGAAACCGCCCTGATCAACGCGCTGCAGCACAAGCGCCTGGCCGGCGCCGCCCTGGACGTATTCGCCCAGGAACCTTTGCCCGCCGCCCATCCGTTCCGAACCCTGGACAACGTACTGGCCACGCCGCATGTGGGCTATGTCAGCCGACAGAATTACCAGCGGTTCTACTCGCTGATGATCGAAGACCTGCTGGCCTGGGCGGCGGGCCAGCCGATCCGGTTGCTGACGCCAGCAGGCTGAATCTAGAGCATCAACACACCTTTCCTTGCTCGCGATAGCGGCGGATCAGTTGCAAGGTCGGTGACTGGCACAACGCTATCGCGAGCAATCTCGCTCCCACAGGAGATATCGTGTCTTATTGGCCATTAAAACGCCTCTATTCCACCCGCCCTCCAATGGTGCGCCGCGCCATTCCATCGCGCACGTCGATGAAACAACGCCGTTCCCATACACCCTTCTGGTTTCAGGAAACTGCACTTCGTCGGTGCGTATCTCCCTTTGTCATGTAAGAGATTGCCGACAAAAACCGTGATTGTCGGACAATGCGACGAACCGAGCCGCACCGCTCTACGTTCTGACCTAGACTGCCTAACCGGGGGGAAAACCAACCGGTCATCCAGACGAAAAAAAGTCGAAACTTTTCGCAACGGCGACAGGTCAGGTTAGAGGTAGGGCAACCGCGACTGGTGCAGTCCTTGCACTAGTCATTGCAACAGCTCCTTCAGCTGATTCGCTTCGCCGCATTGGGTAGCCGTTCGCTTTCCTTGCGTAGCGCTTGTGCGCCTGGCCGCAGGATTTGGCCAATGAAACAACAGCTCTGGCGCTTGCCGGAAACAGATCGAGAAAATGGGAGATATTTATGATCAGTGCTGCCTTGGAACCACAACAAGTTCGTTCTCAACTACCGCCCGCGGCCGAATCGCCAACGGCACCGGTGCTGGCCACCGGCGGCAAGGCACTGCTCCCCGTCGTTCGACAGAATCCCAACCGCAAGAAAGTATTATTCGTTACCTCGGAAATCGCCGACCTGGTAAAGACCGGCGGCCTGGGCGACGTCTCCTCCGCACTGCCCCGGGCCATGGCCGGGCTGCATGATGTCCGGGTGCTGATCCCCGGTTATCCGCAAGTGATGAACAGCGGCAATCCGATCCACATCATCGGCGAACTGGGCGGCCACGCAGCACTGCCGCCCTGCAAGATCGGGCGCATGGACATGGCCGACGGCCTGGTGATCTACGTCCTGATCTGCCCGGAACTCTTTGCCCGCGAAGGCTCCCCCTACGGAGCCAACAACGGTCGCGACTGGCCCGACAACCACATTCGCTTCGCTCGCCTGGGCCTGGCCGCGGCCGACATCGCTGCCAACCTCGCGCAGATCCATTGGTGCCCGGACCTGGTCCACGCCCACGACTGGCCAGCCGGGCTGGCGCCGGCCTATATGCACTGGCGCGGGCAACGCACCCCGACCCTGTTTACCATTCACAACCTGGCGTACCAGGGCGTCGTCAGCCTGGCGTCCTGCCCGGAACTGGGCATCCCCGAGCACGCCCTGCAACAGGAAGGCATGGAGTTCTACGGCAAACTGTCGTTTCTCAAGGCCGGGATGGCGTACTCCAGCCATATCACCACCGTCAGTGCCACCTATGCCCAGGAGATCACCACCCCGGCGTTTGGCTGCGGGCTCGACGGCTTCCTCGCTGCCAAGACCCAACAAGGCTTGCTCAGCGGCATTCCCAACGGTATCGATGAAAGCTGGGACTCGGCCACCGACACCCACCTGTTCCGTCAGTTCGCCATGGGCGACTGGGAAGGCAAGGCGGTCAACGCGTCCCATGTGCGCGAACTCTTTGGCCTCGACGACTCCACTGGCCCGCTGTTCGCCGTGGTTTCGCGCCTGGTCTACCAGAAAGGCCTGGACCTGACCGAAGCGGTCGCCGAGTTCATCGTCGAGTCCGGCGGCCAGATCGCCATCATTGGCCGTGGCGAACCGGAGGAAGAACAGGCCATGCGTGAACTGGCCCTGCGTTTCCCCGGACGCATCGGTGTGCGCATCGGCTTCAACGAAACCGATGCGCGGCGGATGTTCGCCGGCAGCGACTTCCTGCTCATGCCGTCGCGCTACGAGCCCTGCGGCTTGAGCCAGATGTACGCCCAGCGCTTCGGCTCGCTGCCGGTGGCGCGCAATACCGGAGGGCTGGCGGACACCATCGAAGATGGCATCACCGGTTTCCTGTTCGATGAGTCCACCGTGGAAAGCTACAAACAAGCCCTGAGCCGGGCCTTCAAGGTCTTCGAATTCCCCGACCTGCTCAACGCCATGCGCTGCCGGGCCATGTCGGCGCCGTTCAACTGGTGCAAGGCCGTGGAACCCTATGCCGAACTCTACGAACAGCTGGTGGCTAAGTCACTGGGAAAATCGGCCAGACAATGAGGTAACAATGACGTCAAGGACGCCTGAGACATGGACCCACGGGGCGGTCATGCTGGATGAAGAGCACACCCGCTTCGCCCTCTGGGCCCCGGATGCATTTTTTGTCAGTGTCGAGCTCGACACTGGAGATTCAATACCGCTACTGCCCCAAGCCGACGGCTGGTTCATGATCCAGACCCGTTGCCCCGCCGGCACCCGCTACCGCTACAACATCGATGGCGAGCTGGAGGTGCCGGACCCGGCCTCGCGCGCCCAGGCCGGCGACATCGACCGCCACAGCGTGGTGGTCGACCCGCATGCCTACTCATGGCGACACACCCAATGGTCCGGTCGCCCCTGGCACGAAGCCGTCATCTACGAATTGCACGTGGGCGCCCTGGGTGGTTTCGACGGCGTCGAACAGCATCTGGCACGCCTGGCCGGGCTGGGCATCACCGCCATCGAGCTGATGCCGTTGGCGCAGTTTCCCGGTGATCGCAACTGGGGCTACGACGGCGTCCTGCCCTACGCGCCCCAGGCCTCCTACGGCACGCCCGAACAGCTCAAGCATCTGATCGACAGCGCCCACGGCCATGGGCTGTCCGTCATCCTGGATGTGGTCTACAACCACTTCGGCCCCGACGGCAACTACCTGCACCGCTATGCCAAGGGCTTCTTCCGTGAAGACAAGCACACGCCCTGGGGCGCGGCGATTGATTTCCGCCGCCGCGAAGTGCGGGACTTCTTCATCGACAATGCGCTCATGTGGCTGCTTGAGTACCGTTTCGACGGCCTGCGCCTGGACGCGATACACGCCATTGAGGACCCGGACTTTCTCCAGGAACTGGCGACCCGGGTGCGCGAGCAGGTGGACCCGATCCGGCATGTCTGGCTGACCGTGGAAAACGAACACAACCAGGCCCATCTGCTGGAGCATGTCTACGACGCCCAGTGGAACGACGACGGACACAATGCCCTGCACGTGCTGCTGACCGGTGAGACCGACGCCTACTACGCCGACTATGCCGAGCAGCCGACTGAACAACTGGCCCGTTGCCTGAGCCAGGGCTTCGTATTCCAAGGCCATCTCAATCGCCATGGGGAAGCCCGGGGCGAGCCCAGCGGCCACCTGCCGCCGAGCGCATTCGTGCTGTTCCTGCAGAACCATGACCAGATCGGCAACCGTGCCCTGGGCGAACGCCTGCATCAGCTCGCCGCCCCCCAGGCCCTGCAAGCAGCGACAGTCTTGTTGCTGTTATCACCGATGATTCCGCTGCTGTTCATGGGCGACGAGGTGGCGGCCGAACAACCGTTCCTGTTCTTTACCAGCCACCACGGCGAGCTGGCAGAGCAGGTGCGCGAAGGCCGACGCAACGAGTTCAAGGCCTTCACCGCCTTTGCCGATCCGCAGAAGCGCGAACGCATTCCCGACCCCAACGCCGCCAGCACCTTCGAGGCGTCACGCCCAAGCCTGGAATCGCAAGGCCCGGAGCAGCAGGCCAACGAGGCGCTGTATCGGCAACTGCTGAAAATCCGCCGTGAAGAGATCGTCCCGCGCCTGCCCGGTGCCCAGGCCCTGGGGACCGATGTGCTGGGCCATGGCGCCATCAGCGCACGCTGGCGGTTGGGCGATGGCAGCGTGTTGCGCATCGACTTCAACCTCGGCGACCAGCCCGTCGAACACAATGCCCCGGAAGAGGCACGCATTCTTTTCGAACATCCGCAGCAGGTCATGGGTCTGTTGCAACAGGGCGTCCTTGCGCCCTACAGCGCGCTGGTCAGTCTGACGCAGGCGACAACCTTGCCCAACATCACTGGAGAGCGCCTATGAGCGATGCGCAACTGGAAATCCTCGCCAGCCGAGCGGGCCTGGCGGTGGATTGGATCGATGCCAATGGCCGGGCCCAGAAAGTCTCGCCGGCGGTCTTGCGTTCGGTCCTCAGCGGCCTGGGCCATCCGGCCGGCAGCGCCCAGGAAATCGACGCCAGCCTGCTGCAGTTGCAGGAAGCTCAACAGAATCATCAATTGCCACCGCTGATCACCGCCGACGTCGGGGTCAGCCTGGACTTGAGCCGCTACTTCGAGGCCGGGACACCCTGCGAAATCAAACTCGAAGAGGGTGCGACACTGAATCTGAACCTCGATGCCGATGCCAAGCTGCCGGGGATGGTCCCGGTGGGTTATCAGCATGTCAGCATCCAGGACCAGCATTTCACCCTGGCCGTCGCGCCGGCCCGCTGCTACAGCGTGGCCGATGCGGTGGACGACCCGACGCCCCGGGCCTGGGGCCTGAGCGCGCAACTGTATGCCCTGCGCCGCCCCGGTGACGGTGGCTTCGGTGACACCCAGGCCTTGGAGGAGCTGGCGCGGGTGGCCGGCGAGCGCGGCGCCGAGGCCGTTGCCATCAGCCCGATGCACGCGATGTTCAGCAGCGACACCGGGCGCTACAGCCCCTACTCACCGTCGAGCCGACTGTTTTTCAACAGCCTTTACGCCGCGCCGGGCACCATCCTTGGTGAACGTGCGCTGCGCACCGCCATCGACGCCACTGGCTTGACCAATCAACTGCGCACCCTGGAAGAGCAGGCGCTGATCGACTGGCCGGTCGCCGCCCAGGCCAAACAGAAAATCCTGCGTGCCCTGTACGACGGTTTCAGCCAGGGTGAGCATCCGTTGCATGAGGACTTCAGCAGTTTCCGCCACACCAGCGGCGAAGCCCTGGAAAACCATTGCCGCTTCGAGGCCTTGCAGGCCGAACGCGCCGCCCGGGGGGAAAGCCTCGACTGGCGTCACTGGCCGGAAGAATGGCGCGACCCGCGCAGCCCCGCCCTGGCCCATTTCGCCGAGGAAAATGCCGATGAGATCGGCTTCTACGCTTTTTGCCAATGGTTGATCGCCCGCTGCCTGGAACGCGCCCAGAGCGCAGCCAGATCCAGCGGCATGGGCATCGGTCTGATCGCCGACCTGGCGGTGGGTGCCGATGGCGGTGGCAGCCAGGCCTGGAGCCGGCAGGACGAACTGCTTGCCTCGCTGACGGTGGGCGCCCCGCCGGACATTCTCAACCGCTCCGGCCAAGGTTGGGGCATTTCGGCATTTTCCCCGGAAGGCCTGGTGCGCAACGGCTTTCGCGCCTTCATTGAAATGCTGCGGGCCAACTTTGCCCACGCCGGAGGCTTGCGCATCGATCATGTCATGGGCTTGCAACGACTGTGGGTGATCCCTAACGACGCTCCACCTTGCGATGGCGCCTACCTGTATTACCCGGTAGACGACCTGCTGCGTCTATTGGCGCTGGAATCCCATCGTCATCAGGCTATCGTGCTCGGCGAAGACCTCGGTACCGTGCCCGACGGCCTGCGGGACAAACTCATTGCCCGCTCGATCCTGGGCATGCGCGTGCTGTTGTTTGAACAGGACAACACCCACTTCAAGCCAATTCTCGACTGGCCGGACAATGCCCTGGCCACCACCAGCACCCATGACTTGCCGACGCTCAATGGCTGGTGGCACGGTCACGACATTGACTGGAACGCCCGGCTGGACCTGATCGATTCCCACACCGAAATGGACTGGCGCAAACACCGCGAGCGTGAACGCGAAGGCCTGCGCCACGTGCTGAACCAGGACCCGCAGAACTTTCGCGAAGAACACCGCGAAACCGACCAGGTGCTCGATGCCAGCGTGCGCTTCCTCGGTCACACCCGCGCACCGCTGGTGTTGTTGCCGCTCGAAGACGCCCTGGGGATCGAGGAGCAGGCCAACCTGCCGGGCACCATCGACACCCACCCCAATTGGCGCCGCCGCCTGTCCGGGCAAAGCCAGGCGTTGCTGGATCACCCGGACGCTGCCCGGCGTCTGGAAATACTCGCCTGTGCCAGGCTTCAGGCGAACGAGCGTGACCGATGAAACAGACGTTGATCCAACCCCTGCGGGCAACATTGCGCCTGCAGTTTCATAAAGGCTTCACCCTGGACGATGCCATCGCCCAGGTGCCGTACTTCGCCTCGCTGGGCATCAGCCACCTGTATGCCTCGCCGCTGCTCAAGGCCCGCGCCGGGTCCATGCACGGCTACGACGTCGTTGACCCGACCCTGGTCAACCCTGAACTGGGTGGCGAAGCCGCCCTCAAGCGCCTGGTCGCGACCTTGCGCGAGCATCGGATGGGCTTGATCCTCGACATCGTGTCCAATCACATGGCCGTCGGCGGCAACGACAACCCCTGGTGGCTGGACTTGCTGGAATGGGGTCGCCTGAGCCCCTACGGTGAGTTCTTCGACATTCAGTGGCACTCCCCCGATCCACTGATGGAAGGCCAATTGCTGCTGCCGTTCTTGGGCAGCGACTACGGCGTGGCGTTGCAGGAAGGCACCTTGCAATTGCACTTCGATGCCAGCCAAGGCAGCTTCTACGTCGAGCACTACGAACACCGCTTTCCGATTTGCCCGATGCACTACGGCGAACTGCTCAAACCCAGCGAAACCTTGCCCGCCGAGCAAACCGAATCGCTCAGGGCCCTGGCCGAGCGCTTCACCACGCTGAATTACCAGACCGACGCCCATACCCTCGCCCGCCCGTTGCAAAAAGAGTTGCAGGACCTGGCGGCGCAAACGGGCATCCTCGCCGCCATCAGCGACAACCTGAATGGCTACGACTCTACTCAACCCGAAGGCTTCGAGCGCCTGCACCAACTGCTCGAACGCCAGAGCTACCGGCTCGCCAGCTGGCGCACGGCGGCGGACGACATCAATTGGCGGCGCTTTTTCGATGTCAACGAGCTGGGTGGGCTGCGGGTCGAACGTCCGGCGGTATTCGAGGCGACCCATGCCAAGATTTTCCAATTGATCGGCGAAGGCCTGGTGGACGGCCTGCGGATCGATCACATCGACGGCCTTGCCGACCCTCGCGGTTACTGCCGCAAATTGCGCAGACGCGTCGATTCGCTGTCGCCGACCCGACACCTGCCGATTTTCGTCGAGAAGATCCTCGGCGATGGCGAGACGTTGCGGCGGGACTGGACCATCGACGGCAGCACCGGCTACGAGTTCATGAACCAGGTCTCGCTGCTGCAGCATGACCCGGCCGGTGCCGCCCCCCTCGCCGAATTCTGGAGCCGGAACAGTGAGCGGCCAGCCCACTTCATCGAAGAAGCCCACCTGGCCCGCCAGCAGATTCTCAATGGCTCCCTGGCCGGAGACTTCGAAAGCGTCGCCCAGGCCTTGCTGCAAGTGGCCCGTGACGATGTGATGACCCGCGACCTGACCCTGGGCGCGATTCGGCGCGCCTTGCAGGAACTGATCGTGCATTTCCCGGTGTATCGCACCTACATCACGCCCCTGGGGCGCTCGGCCGAAGACGAGGTGTTCTTCAACCAGGCCCTGGAAGGCGCCCGGCAAACCCTGAGCGAAGCCGACTGGCCGGTGATCGATTGCCTGGCCGGCTGGCTCGGTGGGATGCCCTGGCGGCAACGTCCGCGCGGCAACCAGCGTAAACGCCTGCGCCATGCCTGCGTGCGTTTCCAGCAACTGACCTCGCCGGCCGCCGCCAAAGCGGTGGAGGACACCGCCCTCTATCGCTCGGCGGTGCTGTTGTCACGCAATGACGTGGGCTATGACACCGAGCGCTTCAGCGCCCCGCCTCAAGTGTTCCACCACGCCTGCCTCGATCGGCTCGAACATTTCCCCGACAACCTGATCACCACCGCCACCCACGACCACAAGCGCGGCGAAGACACCCGCGCCAGGCTGGCCGTGCTCAGCGAACGCGCCGATTGGTACACCGCCTGCGTGGAGCAATGGCGCATCCTCTCGCCTTCGCTGCACAGTGACCCGGCGGCGCCCTCGGCCGGGGATGAACTGATTCTGTACCAGGCCCTGCTCGGCAGTTGGCCGTTGGACCTCGACCTCCAGGACCACAAAGCCCTGGCCGCCTACAACGAGCGCCTGTGGCAATGGCAACGCAAGGCCCTGCGCGAAGCCAAGCTGCAAAGCAGCTGGGCGGCGGTCAACGACGCTTATGAGCAAGCCACCCAGATGTTCCTCGAACGGTTACTGCTGGGCGACGAGGGGTTGCCCTTGCGCAGCGCCATCGCCGAGGCGGTCCAGGCCATCGCCCCGGCGGGTGCCCTCAACAGTCTGGCGCAAACTTTGCTGCGCATGACCGTACCCGGCGTACCGGACCTGTACCAAGGCAACGAGTTCTGGGATTTCAGCCTGGTGGACCCGGATAACCGTCGTCCGGTGGATTTCCAGGCACGCCGCGAGGCGTTAGGGGCCGACAGCACGCCAGCCGCGTTGATTCGCGATTGGCGTGACGGCCGGATCAAACAGGCATTGATCGCCAGGACACTGGCCATGCGAGCCGAGTATCCGCTGCTATGGCGCCAGGGTCGCTACCAGCCGCTGGAAGTGCTCGGCGAGCAAGCGGAGCGAGTCTTGGCCTTCATGCGTGAAGACTCGCAACAACGGGCGATCATTGTTGTACCTGTCCATGCGGCGCCGTTGCTGGAAAACAGTGCCACGCCGCTGGTGGCTGCGTCGGATTGGGGCGATACCCGTGTGTCGTTACCGTTCGCCGCCGGGGATGAAAAACTGAAGGGACTTTTTTCAAGCGCAACAGTCACACCCCAAAGGGAGCTGCTGATCAGCACCGCTCTGGGGAATTTCCCGGTCAATGTCTTTATCCAACCTTGAGTTGAATCAGGAGCACTGCGATGAGTACCGACGATAAACGCATTCGCGAATTCGCCTATCAGATCTGGGAGTCCGAGGGTAAGCCCGCCGGGCAGGAGAAACGCCACTGGGAGATGGCGCGCAAACTGGCCGAAGCCGAAGCGCTGGCACCGAGCAAGCCACCCAAGGCGGCGAGCAAACCAGCGGCCAGCAAAACCGATGGCGCCAAGCCTGCTGCCGCCAAGAGCGCCACGGCCAAGGCTGCCGCAAAAAACACGTCCTCCAAGGCCAAGCCTGCGCCCAAACCCTCCGCGGCGACTGCAGCAGTAGTGCCACCCGCCAACAAAACAGCGGACAAGAAGCCCCGGGCACCGCGCAAGCCGCCGGCTGCTTGATTGATCCTATCGGTCTCCTCGTCAGATGGGAGCAACGCCTGCTCGCGAAACAGGCGCCTCGATTTCAGCAGGCGCGCATCACTTCATCGCGGGCAAGCCTTGCTCCCACAGAGAAACAACTTTTGTCCCACATAGCGGGGATAAATCCCCTCGTCACAGGTGAAGGGTGGAACCACCCGCCCGCAGTGAACCGCATCGCTGAATCTGTCTGTCTTTTGCAGGAGCAACTATGACCCGTCCAAAAAAAAACACGCCGCCGCCCGTGATCGAGGCTTCGCGGATTCGTGAAGGGCTGCCTTTTCCACTGGGTGCAACCTGGGATGGCCTCGGGGTCAATTTCGCGCTGTTTTCAGCCAATGCCACCAAGGTCGAACTGTGCATTTTCGACGATGCCGGCGAAGTCGAACTCGAACGCATCGAGCTGCCGGAGTACACCGACGAGATTTACCACGGCTATTTGCCGGATGCCCACCCGGGCTTGATCTATGGCTACCGGGTCTACGGCCCGTACGACCCGGCGAACGGCCACCGCTTCAACCCCAACAAGCTGCTGATCGACCCGTATGCCAAGCAACTGGTCGGCCAGTTGAAGTGGTCCGAAGCCCTCTTCGGCTACACCATCGGCCATCCCGATGGCGACCTCAGTTTCGATGAGCGCGACAGCGCCCCGTTCGTCCCCAAGTGCAAAGTCATCGACCCTGCGCACACCTGGGGCCACGACCATCGCGTCAGCGTCCCCTGGGACAAGACCATCCTGTATGAGACCCATGTGCGCGGCCTCACCATGCGTCACCCTTCGGTGCCCGAGAACCTGCGCGGTACGTTCGCCGGGCTGATGGTCGATGATGTTCTGGAGCATATCCGCAAGCTGGGTGTCTCTTCGGTGGAATTGCTGCCCATCCATGCCTTCGTCAATGACCAGCACCTGCTGCACAAAGGCATGACCAACTACTGGGGTTACAACAGCATCGCCTTCTTTGCCCCGGACCCACGTTACCTGGCCAGCGGCAAGATCGCCGAGTTCAAGGAAATGGTCGCCCACCTGCACGAGGCCAACCTGGAAGTCATCCTCGACGTGGTCTACAACCACACCGCCGAAGGCAACGAACAGGGGCCCACCCTGTCCATGCGCGGCATCGATAACGCCTCGTACTACCGGCTGATGCCCGACGACAAACGCTACTACATCAACGATTCCGGCACCGGTAATACCCTGGACCTGAGCCATCCTTGCGTTCTGCAGATGGTCACCGACTCCCTGCGCTATTGGGCCACGGAGATGCACGTCGATGGCTTCCGCTTCGACCTGGCGACCATTCTGGGCCGCTACCATGACGGCTTCGACGAGCGCCACAGCTTCCTTGTGGCCTGCCGCCAGGACCCGGTGCTGCGCCAGGTGAAAATGATCGCCGAGCCTTGGGACTGCGGCCCCGGGGGCTACCAGGTGGGACGCTTCCCGCCGGGCTGGGTCGAATGGAACGACAAGTTCCGCGACACGGTGCGGGCCTTCTGGAAGGGCGACGACAGCCAACTTGCCGATTTCGCCAGCCGAATGACGGCCTCGGGCGAGATGTTCAACCAGCGTGGTCGACGTCCGTACGCCTCGGTGAACTTCGTCACCGCCCATGACGGTTTCACCTTGCATGACCTGGTGTCGTACAACGACAAGCACAACGAGGCCAACGACGAAAACAACCAGGATGGCAGCAATAACAACCTGTCCTGGAACCATGGCGTCGAAGGGCCGACGGACAATCCAGAGATCAACGCGCTGCGTCATCGGCAGATGCGCAACTTCTTCGCCACTCTACTGCTGGCCCAAGGCACGCCGATGATCGTCGCCGGCGACGAATTCGCCCGTACCCAGCACGGCAATAACAACGCCTATTGCCAGGACAGCGAGATCGGTTGGATCAATTGGGACCTGAGCGAGGATGGCGCGACGCTGCTCAAGTTCGTCAAGCGCCTGATCAAGTTGCGCCTGACCTATCCGATCCTGCGACGCGGGCGGTTCCTGGTGGGTAACTACAACGAGGACATCGGCGTCAAGGACGTGACCTGGCTGGCCCCGGACGGCAGCGAAATGACCATTGAGCAATGGCAGGACAGCCATGGTCGCTGCCTCGGCATGCTGATGGACGGCCGCGCCCAGGAGACCGGCATTCGACGCAAGGCCGGCGATGCGACGCTGCTGCTGGTGGTCAACGCCCACCATGACATCGTCAACTTCCGCTTGCCGGAAGTCCCCGAGGGCAGTTTCTGGACCTGCATGGTCGACACCAACCAGCCGACTGTTCGAGGACAAGAGCGCTTCGATTTCGATTCCGAATATTCCGTCACCGGGCGCTCGCTGCTGCTGTTTGAGCTGCAACGCGAAGAAGAGGAATGAAGTACCGGTTGTAAACAGCCAGAGAGACCGCAAGGACGCGGTTTTTCGCTGCACACAGCCCAGTTTTAAGAAAAAAGTGCAGTTCAGACACACATCTCGCAAGACGAATCGGCCGACATGGTCAATACTTCACATGCGGTAGTCTCCAGGATTCGGAGCGCTGTGAATCGCAGCCATACCCACGCGGGCGTCATCGGACAGTAGGCCCGGTAGATGGCTGAAAGATTGAATACACACAAGGATGTCTCTCATGAAACCCGCCTCTCGCTTGCCCGGCCGGCAGCATCCGCAAATCTGGAACAGCGCTGCGCAACTGGCCGATATCCCGATTATCAGTACCCAGACGCTCATTCCCGCCGGCGCCCGCGCGGTCGTCCTCTCCCCGCATCCAGGCGATGAGATCGGCGCCTGTGGCGGATTGCTGCAGTTGCTGAACAATCTGGATCAACCCATGTTGCTGATCTCGGTGTCCGATGGAGCCCTGATCCATCCCGGTTCACCGTTGTGGACCGATGAGCGCCTGCGTACACACCGCCCTCACCCGCAGGAAAGCGTGGACGCCCTGCATCGCTTGGGCATAGCAGCCCATGGCCTGCAATGGGTACGCGGCGGTTTCCCGGAAAAGGCCTTGGCCGAACACGAGGCCGAGCTCACCGACTTCATTGCACGTCATTTGCGCCCCGGTGACGTGGTGTTCAGCACCTGGCGCCAGGATGGCGACAGCGACCACGAAACCGTCGGGCGCGCCGGGGCCCTGGCCGCCGACAGGATCGGGGTGGCGTTCAACGAACTGCCGGTATGGGCCTGGCACTGGCCGGTCCGTGAGCAAAATAAGATCCCCTGGCACCGGGCCCGTAAACTGCGCCTGGATGTCTGGACTACCGCCCGCAAGCGTCACGCCATGTACGCTTACGTCAGCCAACTCAACGGCGAACCGGCCAGCGGCATCGCCCCGCTGGTGCCCCGGGTTATCCTGGATCGGATGGGTATGCCGTATGAGATTGTCTTCATCTGAACACCTGCCTGTAGGAACTGGGCTTGTTCGCGATGGTGGTGGTTCAGATACACCGCTTCCGCGAGCGAGCTCGCGATAGCGCTCGGCAAGGACACGAAAAATCCGGAACTGCCGACGCCTTGGGTCAGTCGCATGAACAGGTACGTCTGATTCAGGAGGGAACGTGACTCAAGATCCCGATTGGCGGGCCGTCGAACCAATGCCATCGGAGCTGCCTGCTGCGGTTCATCGGCTGCGGATCCTGACGGTCAATACCCACAAGGGTTTCACCGCCCTCAACCGTCGCTTCATCCTGCCCGAATTGCGCGAAGCGGTGCGCAGTACCGGCGCCGACCTGGTGTTCCTGCAAGAGGTGCTGGGCGAACATGACCGACACGCGTCACGCTACGACAACTGGCCCCAGACATCTCAGTACGAATTCCTCGCCGACAGCATGTGGAGCGACTTCGCCTACGGCCGCAATGCCGTCTACCCCGATGGCCACCATGGCAACGCCCTGCTCTCCAAATACCCGATCCGCCAGTTTCGCAATCTCGATGTGTCCATCACCGGCCCGGAGCGGCGCGGGTTGTTGCACTGTGTGCTGGATGTGCCCGGGCACGCCGCTGTCCATGGGATCTGCGTGCACTTGAGTCTTCTGGAAAGCCATCGCCAATTGCAGCTCAAACTGCTCTGCCAACTGCTCGATTCGCTGCCCGAGGACGCCCCGGTGATCATTGCCGGCGACTTCAATGACTGGCAGCTGCGTGGCAACCTCGCCCTCGCCCGCCGCGGCTATCTGCATGAAGCCTTCGAGCACCACCATGGTCGCCCCGCCAGGACCTATCCCGCCCGCTTCCCACTGTTGCGCCTGGACCGTATTTATCTGCGCAACGCCAGCAGCCACGCCCCGCAAATCCTGGGCAACAAACCCTGGACGCACCTGAGCGATCACCTGCCGCTTTCGGTGGAAGTGCATTTGTAGAGCGTAATGCTGTTCACTTAAGAAAATGACGGACCTGTGGCGAGGGAGCTTGATCCCGCTCGGCTGCGAAGCAGTCGTAAACCGGCGTGTGCGGTGTGTCTGATGCTGCGCATTTGGCAGGTTCAGGGGCCGCTTCGCAGCCCAGCGGGATCAAGCTCCCTCACCACGGGTTTGTCGATGGCCTTAATTGAACGGCATTAATTTGTAGAACGGGCCTTTTCTGCTCTTTCTGCCCGTGGACCTGTAAGTTCTGACAGTAGCGACGCTGGTTTTTCATTGCTAGGGTGCCATCCCATACAGCGAGCGTTGCCAGGCCCTGTGTGCCATCTGTAGTGCAACCGATGCTGAAACCGGCATTTACGAGATGCCGACGCAGAGGGATAGCACATGATTCGGCACGATAGAGGATTCAATCGGCTGTTCAACGCTGTGTGGATATCAGCCCCCTTCCTGTTACCCGTCCCGGCCGCCATGGCCGCTTGCACGCTGACGCCAACCGCAGGCGATGACGCTTATGTCTGCGACAGCGGCACCAGCCCCGGGCTGACGGACCTTTCGGGTAACAACAGCCTGACCATGCCCGCCAACGGCAGTGGCGTCATTAGCGGCGACGTCACATTCGGTGCCGGCGTCGACCGCATCGTGATCAATGCCAACGGCTTGATTGACGGTGATGTCCAGCAAGGCTCCGGCGTGGACGATTTCATCATGAATGGCGGCAGGATCCTGTCCCTGGCGCAAGGTGACGGTCTCGATACGTTCTTGATGACCGGCGGCACCATCGTCGACGCGTTCGAAGACGGCGACGTTGCGAAGATGACCGGCGGCACGATCGGCCGGGTCGACATGAAACTCGATGACAACGTTTTCGATATGTCAGGCGGGCAAATCATTGGCAACCTGGTGACCGGTTTCGGCCGGGACACCATCATCCTCTCCGCTGGACGCATCGGCGGCAATGTCAGCGTCAGCGGCGGCAATGACAGCATTACCATCAGCGGTGGCGAAATCATCGGCGAGGTCCGGGCCAGTGCCGGCGATGACCAGCTGCAGTGGAGCGGCGGCCTCATTCACTCAGTCATCCTGATGGGTGACGGCAGCGACACGGCGCTGTTGAGCAACCTCGATGAAGCCGGGCTGAGCATCACCCCCAGCGTGAATGGCGGATTGGGCCAAGACGTCCTGACCTTTGAAGGCAGCACCACCAGCACCGGCGCCCGTTACCTCAATTGGGAAACGGTCAACCTCACCCAAGGCTCGCAACTGGACCTTAATGACACGCTGACGTTGGGTGACAGCGCCACCGGCACAGGGACGCTCAACATCGAGAGCGGCAGCACGCTGACGGCGACCCAAGGCGTTGTCGCCCCTTTTACTGCCGGTCAACTGGCGACGCTCAACAATGCCGGCACGATAGACCTTACCCAGGGCAACACCCGCACCATCGATACCCTCACCGTCCAGGGTAACTACGTCGGCGACAACGGCCAGTTGCACGTGCAAACGGCAATCGGCGCCGATGGCTCCGCCAGCGACAAGCTGGTGGTCAACGGCGGGACGCTCACCGGCAATACCGCCATCACAGTCACGAACCTGGGCGGCACGGGCGCACTGACGACTCAGGATGGCATTGAAGTGGTCCAGGCCCAGGGCGGCGCGGTCAGTAACATCGATGCCTTTTCTCTGGCGCAGTCCGTCTCGGCCGGCGCGTTCGATTACCGCCTGTTCAAAGGCGGCGTGACGGGTAATCAAAACAACTGGTACCTGCGCTCCACCGTGGTCGCCGGACCGGTAGCGGCGCCCATCCCGACGGCGCCCCCCGCACCGGGCGCGCCCCCCGTCCCGACGCTACCGCCCTTGCCAACCGCAGTGCCCGGCGCGGCCCCCATCCCGTTGTATCGCCCGGAAGTGCCGACCTGGTCGGTGCTGCCTCCAGCGGCGGCGCAATTGACGTTGATGGCCCTCGGTACGTTCCATGACCGCCAGGGTGACCAGCGCCTGCTCACGGAAACCGGCGCGTTCGGCGCGGGTTGGGGTCGGGTCTATGGCGTAGACCTGGATAAAACCTGGGCCGGTACGGTGACGCCGCAGTTCGATGGGTCGATCAAAGGGTTCCAGGTGGGCAACGATCTATACAGTTCGCTTCTGTCCGGCGGCCAGACCCAGCGCATTGGCTTCTTCGTCGGGCACACGGAATTGAACGGCAATGTCAAAGGCTTCAACCTGGGTTTCGAAGGCCGACACGCCGGCAAGATAGAACTCGACGGCGACAGCTACGGGCTCTACTGGACGCTCACCGACCCCAACGGCGGCTACGTCGACACCGTGGTGATGGGCACGCGATTGAACGGCGACAACCGTTCCGAGCGCGGCCTGAAAATCGACAACCGCGGACACGCCTTGACCGCTTCGGCGGAGACCGGCTACCCCGTCAAGGTGACCGCTGACTGGGACTTTGAACCCCAGGCCCAGATCATCTACCAAAAGGTCTCCCTGGATACGCAAAACGATGGAGTCTCCAAGGTCGAATTCGACTCCGACGGTGCCTGGACCGGCCGCCTCGGTGCGCGCCTCAAGGGCCGCTACCAGGTCAGCGGCATGCCCGTGGAACCGTACCTGCGCGCCAACCTCTGGCATACGTTTTCCGGCACCGACTCGGTGATATTCGACGACACCGAACGGGTCGAGACCCAACAGCGCGCCTCCACCGGCGACCTCGGGATTGGCGTCACCGTGAGCCTGGCTCCCAGCGTCGCCATGTACGCCGGCGCGAACTATAGCCAAAACCTCGACAGCAACCAGCAACACAGCGTCATGGGCAACGTCGGTTTTCGGATCAGTTGGTAGGCAGGGTCTACGACAGAGGTTTGACGCCCGAATAACCACCACAATAAACAATTGAAATCAGCAGCTTATTAGCGCCGATTTCATCTTGCCATTCATCGTTCATTTTCTTGACGCGCCGCCATCGGTCTTCTTGACTACACCGTACTACCCCCGGAAATACAGTCAGGGGCAGGCCTCTGGAACCCGCCAACACGGGCCGCCAGAGGCTTGCCTCAATCCATTCGGTCGCCCCTCATTCGGGGTAGGAGAGACGCCAAAAAGCGAGAAACGCATGCGATTGCAAGGCAGACCCCCATGAAAACCTCCCTCCGTCCACAAGAGCTCACCACCACTTTCCATACCGTCTCGACATCGTTGCTGCTGCTTTCATCCATGGAGGTCCAGGCCTGGCCTGCCGAGGAGACCGTGCAGCCCTGGTACGACCGAACATCATCCACCCACCTCGATACCGCACTGGTTGGAAGTGAGCCTGCTTCCGGCAAAAGCCCCGCCCTGTTCACAGTGCGAAACGGCGACGGTCATACCCAGCGCATGGGACTGATCAGTGGGCAACACCAGATCATTTCAACCGGCGGCGGCCTGCTGGTGATGCCCGCGCTGGCCGACCCGGACAAAGATGCCGTCAACCTGAAAGGTTCGAGCCTCGGCGCCTACTGGAGCCTGACCGGACCTGCGGGCTGGCACGTGGACCTGAGCGCCAGCGGCGGCCGGGTCAATGGCTACAGCCACACCGAACAAGGTCAGCGCCAGGCCACCGAAGGCCATGCGGTGACGCTGTCGGTCGAAGGTGGCTTCCCTATTGGCATCAGCACCCACTGGGTGGTCGAACCCCAGGCGCAACTGATCAACCAGCGCGTTACCCTCGATACGCCGAATGCCGAGAGCGGCACCGGCGATGAACTGAGCAGTTGGAGCGGCCGCGTTGGCGCACGCCTCAAAGGTAACTACCAGGTCAACGGCCTTGGTGTGGAGCCTTACCTGCGAACCAACCTGTGGCACACCGTCCAGGACGCCAGCACGGTGTCCCTGGACAAGGTCGACAAGATCAGCAGTAGCCGAAAATCCTCCACCGTCGAAGTCGGCCTGGGGCTGGTCGCCCGGGTCACGCCGGCGGTCAGCCTGTATGTCAGCGCCGATTACAGCAGTGACGTCGACGACAACGACCTCAATGGCATCATTACCAGCATGGGCGTGCGGATGCGCTGGTGAGTCGTTGATAAGGCCCACCGCTTTCCAAGGCCGGGCCTGTGGGAGCTGTCGAGCGAAGCGAGGCGGCTCCTGCATAAGTCCGGCACAAGCAAACTGCCGCCACTTAAAAAACACCTCCATTAAGGCGTATAACGCTAATAGCGATTTATACCTGCAAGCCGTCTGCCCTGGCTCATTTCATTGATGGAGTAACGACATGACCACCGTCCCCTTCCTCGCCAACCTTTTCCCCAGCGCCACCGACATCCCGCCGGCCTACCGCCTCGAAGGCCGGATCGAACAGCGTGAATACCTGGTCGACGGCGTCCTGGAAACCTGGCAAGGGCCACTGGCCGTCGTCCGCAGCCCCGTTTACCTGACGGGTGAGCTGGGCGATGAACAAGTGATTCTCGGCAGCACGCCGCTGCTGGATGCCGAGACCGCCCTCACCGCCCTGGACGCTGCCGTGCGGGCTTACGATCGCGGCCAGGGCCAGTGGCCGACGATGCGCGTTGCCGAGCGCATCCGCCATGTGGAAACCTTCCTGGCACGCATGCGCGAGCAACGCGAGGCCGTGGTCAAGTTGCTGATGTGGGAAATCGGCAAGAACCTCAAGGACTCCCAGAAGGAATTCGACCGCACCTGCGACTACATCGTCGACACCATCGACGCCCTCAAGGAGCTGGACCGGCGCTCCAGCCGCTTCGAGCTGGAACAGGACACCCTCGGGCAGATCCGACGCGTGCCCCTGGGCGTGGCCTTGTGCATGGGCCCCTACAACTATCCGCTGAACGAAACCTTCACCACGCTGATCCCGGCCTTGATCATGGGCAACACCGTGGTGTTCAAGCCGGCCAAGCTCGGCGTCCTGCTGGTGCGGCCGTTACTGGAAGCCTTCCGCGACAGCTTCCCGGCGGGCGTGATCAACGTGATCTACGGCAGCGGCCGCGAAACGGTCAGCGCGCTGATGGCCAGCGGCAAAATCGACATCTTCGCCTTTATCGGCACCAACAAGGCGGCCAGTGACCTGAAGAAGCTCCACCCACGACCACACCGCTTGCGCGCCGCCCTGGGGCTGGATGCGAAGAACCCTGGCCTGGTGCTGCCGGACGTCGACCTGGACAACGCGGTCAACGAGGCGCTGACCGGCTCGCTGTCGTTCAACGGCCAGCGCTGCACGGCGCTGAAAATTCTGTTTGTCCATGAGGATGTCGCGCCGGCGTTCATCGAGAAGTTCAACGCCAGGCTCGCCACCCTGAAACCTGGCATGCCCTGGGAAGACGGCGTGGCGCTGACGCCGCTGCCCGAAGCGAGCAAAGTCGATTACTTGCATTCGCTGGTCGCCGATGCACTCGCCAAAGGTGCAGAAGTGAAGAATGCCCATGGCGGCGAATCGCGAAGCTCGTTTTTCTACCCCGCGGTGCTGTACCCAGTGAACACAGCGATGCGGGTCTACCATGAGGAACAGTTCGGTCCGGTCGTGCCCATCGTGCCGTACCGCGACCTCAATACCGTCATCGATTACGTACTGGAATCCGACTTCGGCCAGCAGCTCAGCATTTTCGGCACCAACCCGGCACAAGTCGGCAAGCTGGTGGACACCTTCGCCAACCAGGTCGGACGCATCAACATCAACGCCCAGTGCCAACGTGGCCCGGACACGTTCCCGTTCAATGGCCGGAAGAATTCGGCCGAGGGCACCTTGTCGGTCCACGATGCACTGCGCACCTTTTCCATCCGCACGCTGGTGGCAACCAAGTTCCAGGAGAACAACAAGGCGTTGATCAGCGACATCATCCGTGAGCGCGATTCCAACTTCCTGACCACTGACTACATCTTCTGATCCACGCCCGAACGGTGGGCTACGACAGGACTGGGCGCCGCGACTTGATGCCCCAGCCCTGTTGCATGCCGGCAGCCGCCAGCAAGATCGCCGCCACGCCCAACCATTGCAGCGGCTCCAGGCGATGGGCAAAGGCGAACCAGTCGACGAAGATCGCTGCGATCGGGTAGATGAACGACAGCGCACCGGTCAAAGCGGTCGGCAAGCGTTGTATGGCGCTGTACAGCAACACATACATCACGCCGGTGTGCACCATGCCCAGGGTCAGCAGGCTGGCCCAGGCTTCGGTTTGCCGCGGCAACGCCGAGAAGTTCGCCCAGGGCGCCAACAGCAACACGCCGGTGCCAACCTGGATCAGCGCGATCAGATGAGGCGGCGTGCCGGTCAGGCGCTTGATGATCAACGCCGCGATGGCGTACAGCAACGCAGCCCCCAGCGCCAAGGCAATGCCCAGCAGATAATCATCGCCACCCTGCCCTTGCTCGCCATGGGCACTGACGATGGCCAGCATTCCGAGAAACGACACCGCCAGCCAGAACAGTTTCTGTGCGGTGATTTTTTCCCCCAGAAACAGCGCCGCCAACCCCACCAACATGAACGGCTGGACGTTGTACACCGCCGTGCCGATGGCAATCGAGGCGCGGGAATAGGAGGCAAACAACAATACCCAGTTGCCGACGATCGCCACACCGCTGAGTACCGCCAGCAGGAAGGTGGTACGGGTGAGGATGCCGGGGCGCAAAAAGCCGAAACCGGCGCAGATCAGCAGCAAGGTCACGGCGCCGAACACGCAGCGCCAGAACACCACATCCAGCACCGGCAGGCCGGAAACCAGCACGAACCAACCAATGGTTCCGGAGATCAGCATGGCGGCAGTCATTTCCAGCGAACCGCGGCGTAAGGTCTTGTCCATCTTCAGGCTCCTTCAGCAAGTGGGCACAGTATGCCGAGCCGTCGGGAGGCTTCTCCATGGTTTGAAAAAGGCTAAACTGCGATTCGACCTTTTTTATCAAGGCAACTTCACACATTCGCCTAATGGAGTTGAAATGACTGACGATATTGACCAGATCCTCATCAGTGCCCTGATGGAAGATTCCCGACGCTCCCTCAAGGCCCTGGCAAACCTCAGTGGCCTGTCCTCCCCCAGTGTCGCCGAGCGCCTTCGCCGGCTCGAAGAACGTGGTGTGCTCAGGGGCTACACCGTCGAAGTGGACCCCAAGTGCTTCGGCTATCAACTCCAGGCCATCGTGCGTATCCGCCCGCTGCCGGGGCAGTTGCAGGAAGTGGAGCGGCAGATCCAGGCCATCGCTGAATTCACCGAATGCGACAAGGTGACCGGCGACGACTGCTTCATCGCCCGCCTGCATGTGCGCTCGATGGAACAGCTGGATACGTTGCTGGACAAACTCAATGTCCACGCCGAGACCAATACGGCCATCGTCAAGAAGACGCCCGTCAAGCGGCGGTTGCCGCCGATGGCTTAGGTGCCGCCTGGTTTGAGCGAACGCATGGCCCGGTGGCGGGCTTGCTCGCGATGACAGCGGGTCAGTCACACCGAGGCTGGATGTGCCGGCCTCTTCGCGAGCACGCTCGCCCCCACAGGAAGTCCGGCCTCGGCGCTTGTCCGAGGCCGGGGGCACACTACTTGAGCTCTTCCAGTTCAGGGCTGCGCTGTACTTTAAACACCTCTTGTTCAGGCGCATTGCTCGCCTTCATCAGGTTAAGGGGCTGGACTTTGGCGCAAGCATTCTTGCCGTCGGCATAGATTCCGCTGTGGTTGCATTTCCATTCATAGAAGTTCGCCAGGGCGCCGGACAATTGCAGGCTGTAGTCCGTGCTGCGGGTACCCGGCGAAAACGGCTGTCCAGCCGGAATGTTCTGGAACCATTTCATCCACTCCTCGCCTCCCACCGGTGGCGGGTTGGCTTGGAAGGTCGGATTCATCGGCGCCAATTGCTGGTACTCGGCGGTCATATGGCAACTCAGGCAGGAGGCCTGAGGGTTGTCCACGGGGCCGTTGAGGCGGCCGTTCCAACCCAGGTGGGTCGGTGGCAGCTCCTTGGTGTTGGCATTGATCGCGGTCTGCTTCAGCGCCGGGTTGATCTTGGTTTCAGTCGGCGTCGGGTTGGTGAACGCGTTGCCGTTCTCCTTCGGATCGTTCCCCCACATGATTCCCACCGGCACCAGGTTGTCCCAGCCCGATTTACCGGTCATCGCACCGTTGTACTGAAAGGTGCCGAACAACCAGCCGGTATCTTTGACGCGCGTGTCCCGGACGGCGATGTCCATCTGAATCAACGCGACTTTGGTGATGGCGCGTTTGGTTGAGTAGAAGTCCTTGGTGGTGTAGGCACTCCAAAGTACCGGATTGACCAGCGAGGGCACCGTACTGATATCGATGTCTGCGAACAACGCCTTGCACACCACTGTGCCATTGGGAAATCCCTTTGGTTGCGAGGTGTAGCTCGGGTCAGGGTTCTGCGGATCCTTCCAAACCTGGCCGATGGTGTACGCCCCTATATCGTTATAGATGCCGACCGCATAGGTCTGGCCATTCACGGTTTGGGTACTCGCCAACTGTTTGGGCTGGATCGGCGCCTCTTTGGTCAGCCCGTGAATAGCTTCACGACCGTTGGGGCCATAGTGTTGCCAAGGCATGTGATACCACTGACGAACCTTGTTTTTCTGCACGTTCCAGCCGACTTCCGTATTGCCCTCCAGGCAGTAGTTCTTTACCTCGTTCATATAGGTGCGCCAGCTTTCAAAATCATTGCTGAAATTGGCGGGCAGGTGCTTGAAAAACGACGGCATCGAAGACGGGCCCGGCGCCACGGTGGGGTAGTCCTGACTGAGCCGGAAAAATGCGGAGGGGTACGAACTTTTGGGTGGCGCGAAGCCGTAATCAGGGAACGTCCCGGCCTGGGCGCCAGCCATGGACAACGTGCCGGTCAGGGCCAGTAGTGCAGCGATCTTTCCTTGGAAATGGTTCATCGATATCTCCTTATAGGGAGACGCCTGCCGTCCCATCGAAGGGCTGAGCGATGCGCAGGGCCTCCTTCTGCTATCAGGCGTTGGCACGATGCCAGACCTGTTCACGGTCCACGCTCAGCGATGTGACGCACCTCCTTGGCGCCCGCCAAGCGGGCACGGTCAGGCCTGGCTCTGGCTGCCGGGTGGGAACGATATCGAGGGAGTGTGGCGAAGATTTCGCGCGGTGATCGATCGATCAACCGCATGCCGACCTTGGCAATGCAATCCCTTGCCATAGGTGTAGATCATTTATCCAAAGGTGCCATCATGCTTCAGGCTTTTTGCCGGCCATTTGCCACGCTCCGGCGATGGTCAGCAAAAAAGGGCTTGTCCCCGGCAATACGATCCGAAGCCTTGGGCCCATTGGCCGCCTGGCCGTCCTGGCCATCGACGTACCAGTAACAGTGCTGCACCGCACGAGTGATGCCCACATACGCCAGGCGCAGGATTTCGTCCTTTTGCGCCGAGTCGTAAGGCTCGGCATCACCGTCCTTGCCTAGCCCGGCCATTCGGTAGACCTGGTTCTTGTAGGGTGAACTGCTCAGGTGCTGGCAGTCGCCCAGCAGGAACACCACATCGGCCTGGAGCCCCTTGGCGCTGTGGTAAGTCATCTGCCTGAGCCGTCTCGCCTCCCACGGCAAGCTAGAATCCACATTAACTGTTGGCTGAATATACTTTTCTATCAATAGCTTATCGCTGCTTTTTCGATACAGCATCAAGATCGAATCGCCCTTGCGGTAGTGCTCATCCAGTCGCCGCGCCAGCCCTTCATCGTCTCGATCCAACACATTGACCGGGCTCAGCGAGCGAGACACGCCACTGGCCTTGGCCTTCTTGCCTGGGATAGCCGCAGCGGCGCGAACAATATGCTCGGCCGCATCGATGATGTATTGGTGGCTGCGATAGTTGTCAGTGAGCATGACCCGGGTCGTCGTCGGCGACGGGAATTGCTGGTTGAATGCCATGAAATAGCTCGGTGAACTGCCGCGCCAGCCATAGATCGATTGCCAATCATCCCCGACACACAACAAGGAAGAACGCTGGGCGCCGCGCCCCACGTGCATCGCAGGACCACGGCCGCGTATTTCCCGAAGACTGGCTCGCAGCCAGGAGACGATCTGCGGCGACACGTCCTGGAATTCGTCGATCATCAGGTGCGAAAGCGGCCGGAGCAACGCATCCCCCAGCAACTTGAAGTTTTCCGGCGAGTGTTCGCTGAACAGCGCAAACATACGGTTGTAGGTCATGACCGGCGGCGATTGGTCGAGCAGATGGTCTTCGAATGCCCGCCAGTAGCGACTCAGCGCCTCGAAGAAATACCGATCGGGGTCATCCTGGGCAAAGGACATCCGACCCACGGCATCCGGGACGTCCAGGCCCAGGTTCTCGATAAAACCTGCCGCCGTGACAAAGCAGTCCAGCAACGGTGCCGAACCCAGCTCGCCCTTGACTTTGTAATCGAACCCAGGCCCGGCACTGGCATCGCCGACCATTGACGCTAGCACACGTTTTGACGCCTCATAACTTTCAAGCCATATCAGTGGCTTACGACAGAAAGCTTGAAACAGGGTGCGCTTGACCGCCCATTCCGCGCGGATGCTCAACTTGGCGCCCGGACGACTGATCCGGGCGTCTTCCCGTGGATCGAACCCCAGCATTACCCAGGCATCCAGGGAAGGCGCGTAACCATGGCAGTGAAACGTCGACCCATTGATCTCGAACGCTTGTCGTTTCGGCTCGATACCCTTGATCGGCCAGGCACCCGCGCGCAACCACAGGTCTTCGACGGCATCGCACAACTCTTCGTCGCGCTGGGCTGCCAGCGCGGTCACGGCGACCCGCTTTTGTACATCCGGGTGATCGCGCTCCAGTTCCTTGAGCTGCAGCGCGTGGCGGGACAACGGCAGGATCAGCTCACGGAAACGCGGGTCACGCTGGTAAAGGTTGTAATAACAGGCGTTGAGTTGCTGGCGCTGGGCGTCATTGATGCGCAAATCAAAAGGATTGCCCTGGGCATCATCGTCACCCGCTTCGGCGCGATGGCTCAGGGTCTCGAACGCCTGGAGCCGTTCGAACCCGGGCAGGCTGCGAACCATGGGCAAGATTCGCGAATGGAATGTCCGCACCAAGTCCCGAGCTTCCTTGAGGCTGACGGTACGCTCCCACAGGGCAAACACTTCGATCAGTTTCTGGATGAAATCCTTGCGCGATTCCCGGGTAAACGTCACCACGGTCATCGAGTCCAATTCGAAACCCAGGTAATGGGACAACAGCACAATGCGCAGCACCAAGGTGGTGGACTTCCCCGCCCCGGCCCCGGCGACCACCGAGGTCGAGGGTGTGTCGCTGAAAATCATCTTCCATTGCGCAGCACTCGGTTGTGCATGGACCGGCAGCAATCGGGCGACATCTGCCTTGATGCGTTTCTTCAACTCAGCGGTCAGCGGCAGGCGCCAGTCATCGAACAGCAGATCATCGACCTGCGGTGCCGGATGCTCCGTGCTGCGCGAATCACGAATCAACAGGACCTGACGGCCTTCCTCAAGCCCTTCGGCCCGGCCTTCCTTGTATCCATAGTCAAAACCGGCGGTATGACCGCTGCGGAAACCGTCGGCCTGGCCATGCAACCAGGAGGCACGATGTTGGGCTCGCAGGCGTGTCAGGCCATGGCCGAAGAGCCGGGCGGCCAGGCGCTTGAACAGCGGCATCTGGGCCAGGGATAAAAGCTCGGGGGGAAGATCGGGAGTGTGTTGCGCCACGCTGGGACTCCGGTGTTCATGAACCATGACGGCTATGGTGTCTGTATTTGCCGCCAGGTTCCACCCAAAAGCTTTTAAGTCATGGGTTTAGGCGATGAAGTGAAAGTTGGCTCACGAATTCATATCTGGTTAGTCGATAGGTTTGACGCGTTTTTTACGCTTTTTGTCGATGGTTTCCTTCGCGAGAATAGCGCATCAACCATCGCTTTCGCTCCCAGCGAAAAGGACACGAACATGCTCGAACTCAGGCCCTTCGCCACCTTGGGCGCCGCCAACCACGGCTGGTTGGATGCCCACCACCATTTTTCGTTCGCCGAGTATTACGACCCGCAACGCATGCATTGGGGCAACTTGCGGGTCTGGAACGATGATGTCATCGCCCCCGGCAGCGGTTTTCCCCAACACCCGCACCGGGACATGGAAATCATCACCTATGTGCGCGAAGGCGCGATCAGCCACCAGGACAATCTGGGTAACAAAGGCCGTACAGAGGCCGGTGATGTACAGGTCATGAGCGCCGGCACCGGCATTGCCCATAGCGAATACAACCTGGAGTCGACGGCCACCCGCATCTTCCAGATATGGATCATCCCCAACGAAGAAGGCCTGGCACCGTCATGGGGCGCCAAGCCGTTTCCCAAGGACTCGCGCGAAGGTTTCGTGACGTTGGCCAGTGGCAAGGCCGGCGATGACCAGAGCCTGCGCATTCGCGCCGACGCACGACTGGTAGCGGCCAATCTCAAGGCGGGTGAAAGTGCGGAGTATCGGCTGGACGCCGCACGTCGAGCTTATCTTGTGCCGGCCACAGGGTTGATAGAAATCAATGGCTTGCGCGCACAAGCTCGAGACGGTGTTGCGATTGAAGATGAACGGATATTGCGGGTGACCGCGATCGAAGACAGCGAAATCGTGCTCGTTGACCTCGCCTAACCCCTGCATCGCAGCACTGCTGCTCTTGTGGCGAGGGAGCTTGCTCCCGCTGGGTCGCGCAGCGGCCCTAGAACCCGGCGACGCGGTGGATCAGGTCGATTGAGTGAGCTTGAGGGGGGCTGCTGCGCAGCCCAGCGGGAGCAAGCTCCCTCGCCACAAGCTCACATCACATGTATCACTTGCTGGTGATAGCCCCATCCACCAACGTTTGCGCCTCAGCCACCAATTGCTTGAGGTGCGTATCGCCAAGGAAGCTTTCGGCGTAGATCTTGTAGATATCCTCGGTCCCGGACGGGCGCGCCGCAAACCAGCCGTTTTCGGTCATGACCTTCAGGCCGCCAATGGCCTGGTCATTGCCCGGCGCATGACTGAGGATATTCTGGATCTTCTCCCCGGCCAGTTCGGTGGAGGCCACCTGATCGGGCGACAGCTTGCTCAACAGCGCCTTTTGTTGGGGGCTGGCCTTGGCATCGACGCGTACCGAGAAGGGTTCGCCCAGCTCGTCAGTCAACGCGCGGTAGGCCTGGCTCGGGTCGCGATCGGTACGCGCGGTCATTTCAGCTGCCAACAGCGCCGGGATCAGGCCGTCCTTGTCGGTACTCCAGACGCCGCCATCCTTGCGCAGGAACGAAGCACCGGCACTTTCTTCACCCCCAAAGCCCAGGGAACCATCGAACAGGCCATCGGCAAACCACTTGAAGCCCACCGGCACTTCATAGAGGCGGCGCCCCAGGCGCTTGGCCACGCGATCGATCAGGCCGCTGCTGACCACCGTCTTGCCCACGGCGGCATCGGCGCGCCATTGCGGGCGATTCTGGAACAGATAGTCGATGGAGACCGCCAGGTAGTTGTTCGGCGCCAACAGGCCACCGGACGGGGTCACGATGCCATGGCGGTCATGGTCCGGGTCGCAGGCAAAGGCCACGTCGAAACGTTCCTTCAGGCCAATCAACCCTTGCATCGCATGGCTGGAGGACGGGTCCATGCGGATCTGCCCGTCCCAGTCGACGGTCATGAAACGGAAGGTGGAATCCACGTGGGTGTTCACCACGTCCAGGTCCAGGCGGTAATGCTCGGCAATGGCCGGCCAGTAGCGCACGCCCGCGCCGCCCAACGGATCGACGCCCAAATGCAACCCGGCGGTACGGATGGCATCGAAATCGATGACATTGATCAGGTCCGCCACGTAGGTGTTTACATAGTCGTGACGGTGGGTGGTATCGGCTTTCAGGGCCTGCTCGTAGCTGACGCGCTTGACGCCGGCGAGCTGGTTGGCCAGCAATTCGTTGGCCTTGGCTTCGATCCATTTGGTGATGTGGGTATCGGCCGGGCCACCGTTGGTAGGGTTGTACTTGTAACCGCCACTTTGTGGTGGGTTGTGGGACGGCGTGATGACGATACCGTCCGCCAGGCCCGAGGTGCGGCCACGGTTGTAGCAGAGAATGGCGTGGGAAACCGCCGGTGTCGGGGTGTATTCATCGCCTTCGGCGATCATTACGGTGACGCCATTGGCCGCGAATACTTCCAGCGCGCTGGCTCCCGCCGGGGTCGATAGCGCGTGGGTGTCGATACCGACGAACAGCGGCCCGTTGATGCCCTGGGCTTCACGGTACAGGCAGATCGCCTGGCTGATGGCCAACACGTGCCATTCGTTGAAGCCCAGGTCTAAGGAGCTGCCACGGTGCCCGGAAGTGCCAAAAGCCACGCGCTGGGTCGCAACCGAGGCATCGGGTCGGCCGGTGTAGTAGGCCGTCACCAGTCGCGGGATATCGATCAACAACTCTGCCGGTGCCGGCTTGCCCGCAAATGGACTGACTGTCATGCAAAACCTCTGAGTGGAGTGGCTCGGTAAATGGGGTGCAGTTTACTGACAGTTCGACCATGGCGCGATGGGTTCGATCCATTGCTGCCGACTACGCTTGTTCGAGCCTCAAGGCATCGGCCAGCGCGCAGAGCGCAGCGTCCATCTCCTGTGGCCCGTTCAGGGCGTGGGTGAGGCGCATATGTTGTGCATACAGGCCCTGGAGACTGAACAACTCCCCTGGCGCGATGACGATTCGCTGGGCAAGCAGCCGATGGAAGACCCGCCGCAAGTCGACCCGTCGCGTCGATTGCATCCAGATCGTCGCACCACCTTGAGGTTCTGCCCATTGCAGGCTATCCCCTAGCCGCTCGCGCAGCAATTGCGTCGTCGAAACCGCGCTTTCGCGCAGCAGGCGCCGCAACACCAGCAAGTGCTGGTCAATCCGACCGTTGCTGTACAACCGGGCGATGGCTTTCTGGCGAATCGGCGACAAGCAAAACGCGCGCAGCAGGAAATGTCGCTGCAGGTGCAGGGTCAACTGGCGCGACAACACGTAGCCATACGGCGCCTCTGGCCCGATGGTTTTCTCGAACGTCGAATAGACGATCAGCCGGTCCGGGTCGAGCAAGTCTCGAAAAGGCACCCCCCTCGCCTCGAACGCCAGGTCCGTATGGCTGTCGTTCTCCAGCACCCAAGTTCCGTGCCGCTCCAGCAGATGCGCGATGGCACGACGGTTCTCTTCCGGAACGAGCGTGCCCCTCGGCATGTTCAAGACCGACGACAGCACCACCAGGCGTACAGTTTCGTTCACCAGCAGTTGTTCCAGTTGCTCGACATTGAGCTCGCCGCTGGTCAGCAGTGGCAGCTCGATGACGTTGACCTCCGCCGCCTGCAGCAGGCGCAACACTGCCCAATCGCAGGGCGATTCGATCAGCACGGCGGACCCGCGCAGTGCCAGCACCGCGATCAGGATCTCCAGCACGCCACGCAGGTCGGCGCCAATGTAGACGTCATCGGCATTCCAGCAACGGGCCGGCGAAGACGTGTAGCGGGCAGCCAGCGCGGTGCGCAGCTCCAGCTCACCCCAGGGTTGCGAGGGTGTCTGCGAGGAGCGTGGGTACTGGCGCAGCAGTTCGCGTTCGAGCAGCAACAGCGGGCTGTCCAATGGCTGCATCGACGCCGGTTCGTCCGCACTGAGCACCCGCATGCCTGGTCGTCGGGCATTGACGTACAAGGTTTCGAGCAAATCGTCACCGCCGTCCAGGGTGGCCATGCTGGGCACTGGCAGTGCGTAGTAACCGGACTTGGCGATCGAATAGACCCGCCCTTCCTTTTCCAGCAGCGAATACGCGTACTGAATGGTCGATATCGATACGTTCAGACGCTCGGCCAATTGCCGCAGCGACGGCAGGCGAACTCGCGCATCAACCTCCAGCTCGTTGATCAGCGTGGTCAGGTAGCGATAAACCGCCTGGTAGGCGAAGCCTGTCTCCCGGCAACCTTTCATCGGCTCAGGCCAGGACAGCGCGTCGCCGCCGACCCAGTCGCAACGCCGGGTACAAGGACTGGGGACGAGGTAGATGATTGCGTCAAACCTCGTTCCTCAATGCCTTGCCGAGCGTTCATGCAGCCCATCGGCAGGCGACCCGGCTTCTGCAGTGTCGATGCTGTCACTGGTCTGCTGCAGATCGGCGCCCGGGGTAATGTCCGATTGTTCCGGCAGTGAGACGCTCGCCCGGTACAACTTGCCAAGGATGTCGATGGGCAGGCCGCTGACATCGACCATCCACTGCGCAACCTGATCGACAACGGTCGCCCCCTGCATGGCCTTGTGCAGGTCCGGCATCGCCACCAGCATGCCGGGATGGCAGCAACGCAGAAAATGCTCCAGGCCCGCCCCCTGTCCCACGAAGGGCGCGAACAGCATGCACACCAGTTGCGTTTCGCTGAGCCCCAGGATCTTTTGCGCTTCAAGGGCGGCGTAGGCACGACGCTCGGGAATCGACGACGGTGAGCCGAACAGTGCCCGGGCCTGTTCGCAGGCGTGTTCCGGCAGTTGCTTGCGATGCATGATCATGATCGCTCGCTGCGCGTAGTCTCCATAGCCGGTTTCATAGCTGCGGCCATGCAGGTAGCAGGCCTGCAGACCGTGCAGATGGGCCGACAGCAGCGGGCTGATGTATTCGTTTTCAGGCGCCGATGGCACAAGCCCCTCGGTCTGCACCCGCAGGAACTCGTTGAAGAGCGGCCAGTTGGTTCCCTCCGAACGAACGACGATCAGGTCGTCGATGCCGACGTGGCCCACTCGCCGGCAAGCCTCGAAGTGACCCTCGGGCCTCCAGGCATCGAGGCGCTCCGGCCCATAGAAATGCCGGTAGATATCACCACCCAGGGTGTCGAGGTGGGCAAAGAGGTTGTCGAAACCGCAGGCGTGCTCAGTCTGCAGGCCGATCTTGCGAGTCGCGCGGCGAAGGCCCGATATGAATTGTTTTTGCTGGCGCGGTGTATCGCTGCTGACCAACGAATCCACGCCCGACTCCCAGCGAGCCATATGCCGATAGAATTCGGCCATCGCCAGGTAGCCGTCGTCCCCAATCTCCAAGGGGCTGTCGACCGCACGAAGGTGTCCCAGGACCAGCAGGTCCATGCGATTGGCTTCGTGCCCCGCCACCGACAAGGGCTGCCGGTGATTGAACGGCAACACCTCGCGGTTATCCGCCATCAGCAATTCGACCCGGGGATCATCGTAGACAAACAGCGCGCTGTAGCAGCGGTGGATGTTTTCCAGCGTCGCCTGGGTGGTTTCGCTCAAGCGTGGCGTGGCGACACGCAAGGTGAAGGTCACCGGATGTCGCCCCGCGATACTCAGCTGTGCGGCCCGCAAGGCGGTCAGCACATAAAAGCTTTCCCGGCTCCCGTTCAGGACCGTCAACACGCGATAATCGCCAATCCGCTCGATGCCTCCGGCGGCGACAATTAAACGCTGGATCAAAAGCTGCAACGCGGTACGTTCTGCCCGGGAATAAAAACCTGACAGTCGTTGCAGTATCTGTTGATACACGTGAGTCATTGCCTGCTCATGAATTGCACTCATAGCCATTTACCTGGAAATTCAACTATCGGCGTCGCACCCGCACCAACGTGACTGCACGACGTGTTGGTCTAGATGATTGTTCTAGCACTCAAAGAGTATTAGCAATACGCTCGAGCATTGCTTGTTGTAATTATTTGATACATATACTGAGAGTCGGCTCACGCCCCAGCACTCCCCCGCCGAAAGCCTTGAAATCAGGGGGCCTAACCGATCGAACGGCACGTCCTAGGAGAATTCCGACAACGTCCCACAGACAATGAGTACGAGAAACAAAGAACTTGCCGAACTTTAATTGGCTCTCTACCCCGCCCTGTTTTCCCCAGGGTCGATAGATAGCCCCGCACCCATTAATGTTTATTGCCCCTTGAATGCATCTTGAAGGATGAAGACCTTCGAAAAAGTTATACAGCACCACGATTTCTTCCTTGATATGGAAATCAGCGTTCAATTATCAAGACTTAAACAATGATTAGAAGATACAGATTGAGGGCAAAAACCAGTTCAGATGTTGGTCGGCAGACCGTTTCAGTCTTGAGCGAACCGGGACAGGCCATTCAAGGCACGAAAGGCGAGGCAAGAACGCAGCACCACCAGGCAGGAGGTGCCGTCAGATGAGAAGGTGTCAGGACGAGGGCAGCGCAAGAGCCCGGGCGATGACTCTTGCGCAAGACAGGGTTCAGACTGGGTCGATGACCTGAAGGGCAACACGTTCACGGCAAGGGCATTCGCCCATGTAGCGGTGAGCCTCGACAAACTCGGAGAACGGGAAGACCCGAGTCTTGAGTGGCAACAGCACACGGTCGGCGGTCAGTTGATTGATATCGCGCAGTGCTCGTTGCAAGGCCACCTGGTCCTGGAGAATGCCCAGTTCCGGTTTGCCGGTAAAATTGCCGATGCAGTGCACAAAGAACTGAATGTTCTTCTGGAACGCCGCGCAGGCTGGAAACGGCGTCTGGTTGCCGCCCTGCAAGCCATACAGCACCAGGCTGCCACGCGGTGCCAACACGTCACCCAGCAGCGACATCTGCGGCCCGCCGAGGCCGTCGAAGACCACATCGACGCCACGGTTGTCGGTGAGCTTGTTGATTTGCATCAGCAAGTCCTGCTCTTCGGTGACGATGACCTTCTCGGCGCCCAGTGACAACAGGTACTCACGCTCGTCAGCCGTCTTGGTGGCCGCGATCACCCGCACACCCAGGGCCTTGCCCAGTTGTACGAAGGAAGGACCGGCGCAATGACTGGCATCGGTGACCAGGGCGAATTGCCCCGGCTTGACCCGTGCCAGGTCCATGTAGGCGAAATAGGCGATCAGCAGCGGTGTGTAATGCACAGCGGCTTCGATCGGGCTGAGCACGTCGGGATAACGGGTCAGGGCGGTGCGCGGTAGCACGATGACTTCACCGTACACCGGATAATCGTTCGGGCTCTCGGCCGGGAAGCTGGCGACCTTGTCGCCCACGGCCAAGTCATCGACGCCGTCGCCGACGGCCGTGACCACGCCGGCCATTTCATGGCCCAGGCCCGAAGGCAGGCGCGCCTGGGACGACGCCAGGTTCTGGCGCCACAAGGTGTCGTACCAACTGATGCCGATCGCTTCGACGCGGACCTGCACTTCTCCTGGCGCAGGAAGAGCCGCCGTATGCTCTTCGCATTTGAGCACCTCGGCACCACCAAACTTGTGAAAACGGATCGTGCGGGACATCGCAAACCTCGTCAAAGTAACCTCTAATGCCATGAACTCTATCCGGGCTTTGTACCCAAGACCATCAGTGGCTATTAATAGTCGACATGCCTGTCATTGATTCCGCAGCAAGAAAAACCAAGCCATTGCGTAGGACTTAACCTAAGAAAACTCAATTAGCCGGTGCAGAGTACCAGTCTTTCCCCGTAAGATTCATGCCGGCCATTGTTCCCATATGGCCGCTCACGTCAAGCTTGCTGAATCTGCCAGGACCCCAGATGAATCGTAATGACCTGCGGCGTGTCGACCTGAACCTGTTGATCGTGTTCGAAACATTGATGCATGAACGCAGTGTGACTCGCGCGGCCGAGAAACTGTTCCTAGGCCAACCGGCCATCAGCGCCGCGCTGTCGCGCCTGCGCAGCCTGTTCGATGACCCGTTGTTCGTACGTACCGGTCGCAGCATGGAGCCTTCGGCCCGGGCGATCGAGATCTTCGCCCTGCTCTCCCCGGCCCTGGATTCGATTTCCACGGCGGTCAGCCGCGCGGCGGAATTCGACCCGGCCACCAGCACCTCGGTGTTTCGCATTGGCCTGTCGGACGACGCCGAATTCGCCCTGCTGCCGATGCTGCTCAAGCGCCTGCGGGCCGAAGCGCCCGGCATCGTGCTGGTGGTGCGCCGGGTCAACTACATTCTGATGCCAGGCTTGTTGGCGTCCGGGGAAATCTCCATCGGTGTCAGCTACACCGACGACCTGCCGGCCAACGCCAAGCGCAAGGTCTTGCGGCGCAGCTTGCCCAAAGTGTTGCGGGCCGATACCGCGCCGGGACGACTGACCCTGGACGAATTCTGTGCTCGCCCCCATGCCCTGGTGTCTTTCGCGGGTGATTTGAGCGGCTTCATCGATGAAGAGCTGGCGAAACTCGACCGCAAGCGCCATGTGGTGCTGGCCGTACCGCAATTCAATGGCCTGAGCACGCTGCTGTCGGGCACCGACATCATCGCCACCGTCCCTGACTACACCGCCGACGCCCTGACCGCCGCCGGCGGCGTACGCGCCGAAGACCCACCGATTCCAGTGCGTAGCTTCGAGCTGCACATGGCTTGGCGCGGGTCCCAGGACAACGATCCTGGGGAGCGCTGGTTGCGGTCGCGGATTCAGATGTTCTTTGGCGATCCTGAGAGTCTTTAGGGGGCGTCGGGCGGGCTGCTCATCTGATCATTTTTGCCTTTCCACAAACCATGGAGCTCCATTCACTTCCAGTGGATTGCTACATTGGGGGCACATCTGAGGGCATGCTTTGGATGGTTTGAAACGGATGCCCCCAGTCTAACGCCACAACAAGACCTACCCCTCGACATAGTTAAGCGCCACCAGAATCGCATCCAGCGCACCCGGAAAGCAGTCAACGCTCTGGTCGCTTTGGCGAAGCAACACCAAATCGCGAAGGTATTCTGGGGCAGCTAACCGGTAATTTGCCTGTCGACCTCAAGTTCCTTAGAAAGCAGCATGTCTGAACTCCAAAGGGAAAAAGGATGCGGTTCGTCTGGTACCGAAAAGAAGCGTCAGTCGACGTGGTTAAGCCCCCAACTCCTCGTGTCTTTCCATGAGGTCAACCGCACCCTGCCCTTCAATTTCCTTTGCCAAAAACGGCGCGCGCCGCCGCAAATAGTCCAATTTGATGTCGCCATCGAAAAATGCTGTTGCGTACTCTTCACGGACCTTCAGACAATCATGATCGTTCAGTTTCAGGCGTGTAATGGTAGCGAGCACCCGCGCCTCAATCGCGGGATCAAGACCCTCGCCGGGAATAACCTGGTAGCTGACCAGTTCGAGACGAAACCATCCATCCTCGACCTCGAAAGGGTCTAGGACATCCTGGTAGTTGTTCTTGCGGGCATTCATTAGCGTGCAGGCCAAGCGATAGTTCTGCCATTCGTATACGTCCTGCCACGCATGAGACTTAGCTAGCATATGGTCCACTGAACCACCGCCCGTGACTCGCTCGATATAGATACAGATATAGGCGCAGAGACGGCCGTACGCCTCCATCAAGTCCGGTAGAGCATGGGTCCACACAGGTGGAAACTTGTCAGCCGGAATATCTTCGCGTGTTTGCGCCACGACCTTCCTGGGCCGCCCTCTACGCGCGGGTAAGGCCTCCTCACCTACCAGCTCGGCAATAGCTCGATGACCAGGCTTTCTGACTATTTCATCAAAGCTCTCAGGCTCATTCGCCGGCTCGACTCGAATCATATGTTGCCCAACCTCTGCTCGCGGAAGTTGCTCCAGCGAACCCAGAAAGAATCGACATCACTCAAGCTACCCCGAAGTGCCGAGTCAATATCGCTAAGCGTGCTCTTCTGCTCAGCTGTTAAAGGCGCCTTTTGCAGGCTGACTTGCCGCAAAAATGCTCGGGCACGACCCAGCGCTTCTTCGGCAACCACGGAGCTGGGCTCCTTCAGATTGAAAACCTCAGAAGAGAGCCAAGCATTCACGTCCCCTTTACGCGAATAGGGATAGAGCGATGCCTGTACTTCGGCACCGACCAAGTCGAAATCCCAGATGCAATCACGCGCACTATCAAAATCAGGTTCGACCGAAGCCAGCACCAACGGTGAATGAGTCGCTGCCAACAGCTGCACAGGTACCTCACGACTGCCAGTGAGTGCATTCATGACATTGAGCAACGCGGGGACGATACGGCGCTGCCATTGCGGATGCAGGTGGCACTCGATTTCATCAATTAGAAAGATGATCTCTCTTGCCGGTTGGACCCGGTAACGCTCATAAGCTAATTGATGCTCTCGCCAAGTCCATACCAGCAGATAGGCCAATGCTGCAATACGACGCATCCCTGCCGAAGCCTGGGTCAACGGCACATCCTGTCCGTAAGGCATGTGTAAAGAGGGAATGTATCGGACACTATCGCCCACTCGCATCGGCTCCCCCGGCTTCATTTTTTCTACACCAGAAGGAGAAAGAGCATCCAGCACTTTGACCAGATCATCGAAAGCGGGCTTGCTACCTTCTTGCCACAGAACCCAATCACTGATCAGCCCGTTGCACAGTTGGGTTTTGCCGTCGCTGGAAAGCAAACCATTCCAGACCTCATCAGGTGAAAAGTCAAAGCTACGTGGACGGTTCGGTGCCGCTGCTTCTCCCTTGTCCCCCTTCCAGTAGTTACGGGCCGGGTCCCAGACAGAGAAGCTGCCGTCGACTCCGGCATAGATCACTACTCCTGGAATTGCCGGACGGCTCTGCTTAACCGACCATTGCTGAGACTCATGGTCGAAATTACTTTTGTAGACAAATTCGCCGGTGCTACCTTCGTAGCAGTAAGCAATACTCGACTGACTGGCGTCCTTACGCGGAGTGGCTATGCCGTCTCTAGGCCAAGTGCGCGTTAGTGACCACCAGGCGATGTCTAAAACAAAGCTTTTACCCAAACCATTGTCGCCGGTCAGGAAATTCAGACGCGGTTTGAAGTCGATGGCGAGCCTCTCTGCAGGACCAACACCTTCGAACGTCAGGTTTTTAAGCATGGGCGGTGTCTCCAATCATTCAGGCATTCAGGCATTCAGGCGCCGCCCCATAGGTGCAATGTGATGTTCACAAAACCGTTGGGTGCTGTCCGCCAACAAGGCACTTGTACCTATTATCAAGCAATCATTTTGAGGAAACGTAGGCGAGTCTCCAAAGCGTTGACCGCCCAAGCTGGGCATGTCCTTGCGCTGGTTTTCTCTGAGTCCGCCAGCCACGCTCGCACACTACGTGCACTACATGGACGCTTAGTTTCTTGGGCAATGAGCTCAGCTGCTTGGGCTTGAGTAACGCCCGATTTTTCTATAAGCCACAGGAGCTTGTCTTTAGAGTACATGGAAAGCCTCGTAGGCACATGTGCCTATTGTAATCCATCGAGGCAAACTCGTCGAAAGCGCCCAAGCTCGCACCCGGAAGGGCATGCTGTTGGCGCTGATGCGATTTTGAACCAGACTACCGGAATTCATTGACCCACCCGAGTACTCAAAAAATGATGACCTTGTGGGTGATTTCGGAGGCAGTATGTGGGTCAGTCAAAATCAGCAGCCTGAGGTAAAAATCGTATCAGCGCCGACACGTCAACGCGGTCAGAACGCTTTTTCATTACCTGAATAACAAGCTTGGACACTGATTCTGTGCACCGATGGAGGCCGGGGGACCGGGCTACCCTTATTGAAAAGGACAACCATGAGTAAGAAATCGCCTGAGCTAATACCGCTCCTCGACTATTTGCGGATTCATCGTGTCATTCGCAGCGTGCTGGACTCATGTCAGGCAGACACTGCTCACGCTTGCTGGTACTTCAGCATGGCGGGCGCTGCAATCCTAAGCCAACACTACAGGAGAAAGGCTCATCCCCTCGCAGGCGCAATGTGCCTGATGACGGATGTCGAAGACTCGAAGGTCATGTGCTTCGCAACAATTGAAGATGGCGAAGCCCATAGCAGCCCCAGCGCCTTCCACGCGATGGTCGCGTGCGACGGCTATCTGATCGATTTTATGAGCCCGATTTTTCCAGAGACGGCTAAATCTTCCCACCACGCATTTACCCCACTAGCCAAGTCCTTTCAGCGAAAATTCGAGACCATGAATCCATCCCCTATGGAACTCGAACAGGCTGGTGATTTTTTCTTCGATCCGAATCCAGTGCTGACCGACAAACTTGTGCGGAAAGTCCTGGAAAGCCGATTTCTCAGTGATGTGATAAATGGATGCTGTGACTGGTACAGGCGCCCCCCGAAAACAATCCCTCCGACAATCACGGTGGGTGATGAAAAAGGCCAGATGACCACCGTGAAGCTCAAGGATGTGTCAGTAGTCGGTTCTTGGTAAGCGAAGCTGGGTTGGGCTATTCACAAGGTGGTTGCCCCTGAGAGGAGCCTCCTCCCACACCGCCCTGGCGACTTTCCGCGTAGCGGGCTACGTGTACCGCCTGATTGAAAGACCCAACCATTGAGCGCGGTTAAGGACCAGCCTTTGACCAAGACACACCAGCGGGCTTTTGCAGCACATCCCGCCATCAGCCTGCTTTGTCGCTCGTTTTCTAGAATTCCGGGGCCCCCAACAAGACCAGAAGGGTCTAGCATGGGATCCGGCATTTACTGATGGCCAATACGTACGGATACAGGAATGGCAAGGATTGATCTGAAAGTCCCCCTCTCAGAAAAAGATGAAGCGAAATCACTCGGTGCCAGGTGGGACCCGAGCCTGAAGACTTGGTACATCCCCGAGGGTGTCGACATCGGCCCCTTGGCTCAATGGCTGCCCGTAACAGAGCACGCAGACCTGGAGCACGGACCTGAATTTAGCGTCAGAGCATCGTATTACTACGTCATAGAGTCAGTGTCCGACTGCTGGGGCTGCTCCAATTTGACCCGCGTGTTTTCGTTCAAGCTGCCCCAGCAACACGAAGAGTTCGATTACTATGTGGATGAGGACGAAGATTTCCCGCTCACAAGCAACCTCGGCGAATGGAAGTGCCATGGGCATCGCGGGACGGTCTCCAACGTTGACAGCCTTTCCCCCCAAGTCACGAAGCAACTCCATCGCTTCACCAACAAGTTCAAGCAGGCCTACAGCAAAACAGCAGGCAGCCGTTACCTGATGAACCACTGCGAAAACTGCGGCGCAAAGCTCGGCGATTTCTTCATGCACAGCGAACTTGGTGGAGCTTTCTTTCCGACCTCACCACACGAAGCTCAGCGGATGACTCTCATCAGAATCAACGAGCGGTTCGACGCCAACTGTAGCGTCGGCTTTGCATCCGAAGATTTTTTCGACTGGATGCAGGTTCGCCAGCAACCCTAATTACCCGATCCAATCCCGGACTGCCCGAGGACCCCGCGCACCTCAGGCCCACTTGCGGTATGAATTAAATCAGTAGAAGGCGCTGCATCGATGGCAAGGATGTTCCCAGACAACGGGCCTTTCGGCACCGAGAGCAAGGGCGAACGAGATCTCTACACCGTCTTCAAGACGGAGCTACCGGACGACTACGTTGTCATCCACCGCCTTCCCTGGCTCTGCTCCGCTGTGAACAAGGTTGACCCTCAAGCAAAGCCGACCGGAGAGATCGATTTCTTGATCGTCCATCCGGAAAAAGGGCTGCTCGTGCTTGAAGTGAAGAGCGGCAAATACGGCGTTAGGAACAACCAGTTTGTCCACCTCCACAAGCATTACACCATCGACCCCATCGGCCAGACCCGCGACAACGTCCACGGAATCGCCCGGTGGTTGGGTTCCGATCCGTCACTTCGATTCCGGATCGGCTACGGGTTTATTTTTCCCAACTCCGACTTTGCAGGAAAGGCGACCACGCCTGGAATGTACGACACGACTTCCACTCCCCCACAGCCGCTATACATCGACTATCGAGAGATGCCGAACGTTACGCAGCGTGTCGTGGACCTGATGGACTACTGGAAAACCACCCTGGGAAATTCCGATTTGGGCGAAGCCCGCTTCACTCGTGTCGTTGAATTTCTCACCCCAGAAATCGACGGCAGGCGTGGCTGGGCCAGTCGCATCTTCTTCGACAACAAGCTCTGGCTCCAACTGACCGAGGAACAGAGCACGGTAGTCACAAGGGTGTTAAAGAATCAGACGTCGCTCGTGACCGGATGGCCTGGAACCGGCAAAACACTGATCGTAATCGAAACCGCTCGGAGACTGGCCGCGCAGCAAAAGAAGGTGCTGGTGGTTTCGTTCAACAACAAGCTCACGGAGTACGTCCGCACCCAGCTTACTGACTCAAAAGGCTGCGAAGTGGCGACCTGGCACGGCCTATGTGGGCAGGCGCGCAACGCCCTGGGCCGCACCAGTGAAGCGGGAAAGGAAGATGAGTGGTATAGGCAGCAATGCGAGCTCGATCTGAAAGACGCCATTGATCAAGGGCGCATGGCCGATTACAGCGCCTTGCTTGTCGACGAGTCCCAAGCGCTCACCCCTTCCTGGTGCGAAACTCTAACCAGCTGGTTCCATAACAAACCCAAAGCGTTCTTCTGCGACGAAACGCAAGTATTCCCGTACGAACGCGGGAACATCTCCCTGAAGGGCCTTACCGAGCTGCTTGGCGTAGATCCATTTCCACTAACCATCATCCTGCGAATGCCAAAGGCGGTCACGAGCATACTCGAAGAGGTCATGCCTCCTAAACTTCAACATTCGACCCCAAGGACACTGGAGTATGAGACCGCCGTAGAGATAATTAGCGCTAATCCATGCAAGGAAGCTTCTGACATCAGACAAAAACTCATTGATAGCGGAGTTTTACCTGAAGATATTGTAATTTTAATCGCCAGGTTTATATCAAGACAATACATTGACTACTTGATAAAAGAGCGTCCACTTTGCGAAACAATTACGAAATTCCGGGGATTGGAGGCACCTGTCATTTTGATCCTTGGCGCGGAGCTGCTCGATACCGCTGAGTTATTTAGCGCCTACTCTCGGGCAACGTCAAAATGTATAGCCATTTACAATGCTGCTAGTCGTACTTGGTCAGGAAAGGAAGCATTTAGGTCCAGACTTAAAAGCCTCCCCAACCACCAAGCGACCTTGCAAGATGAAAAAAACAAGCTGCGTATCGATAACATAGTAGCTCGCTCCACAAAAAGAACACCGCTAAATCTCGCTAGCCTTAACATTTCCTGGGCCGAATCTTGGCAAGCCTGGCTCATAGAGGCAGACGAAGATCAGTCACTGGTGAAAATGTGGATCGCTTATCTGGCGCACAAGCTACCTCAGCCCATCTTTTTTTGGCCGAAAAACTCAACTAGTAGTTTCCATTTGGCCAAGATCAATCCGTCATCGCCAGATTCCGCCGACTCTCCGGAGTCGTACTCTCCGCAAAGATTAATGTTCTATGCATGCAAGGAGTGTGGCGACTTAACACCACACACTGACATCGCCAAACCTATTTGTAAGCTGTGTGACACAGAGGTAGACAGAACGCCATATCCGGACAAATTTATCATAGATGAAATCCTCTTGATGGATCGAGTGGTGTCCGGTGAGCTGCCTAAAGATCGTATTCGTGAGCTGCAACCGAACCTGTCACTAAACATTGCCGCCGCCGCCTCGCTATTCCGTGCGGAACGAAACAAAATGCGCTCAAATGTACTCAAAGTCCAACTACCCGAAGGGCGAAGATTCTATTTGATCGCTTTCATTTTCGCTCAAGTAAGGATTGCTACTTTCAAACCCGGAGCGGTCATGGACGTGAATGCCCTCGCGGATGAAATCCATGGGCGGTTCAACAGACTCACATTAATTTCTTCAGTCGAGTGGAGAAAGATTTTCGCTAACGCGATGGGTACTTTCTACTCGAAAGGCTACACGAAAAAGATCAGCAAAGGCTTCTATTCCCCGGTAGAGGACGACCAGGCGCCTGTGCCAATAAGGTTTAGGTTCGACGGGAACGACGAGGCCAGTAAAGATGGCGAGATCAATGAAGAAAGCCAAGGCAGTGAAGGTGATCACCTCGAAACGGCGCCAGAGAGCGTTGTAGAACAAGGCTAGGCCCGTCAAGAGTAAGCGTCCGCCCAACTCACCTCGCGTAAGTCAGGCCGGCATCCACTGATGCGCTAGCTTTTTTGCAGTGAAAACCGGAGCCGACCTTGTCAATTGAGTCGAGCCCATGCCGTCGGTGGGAAGGACAAAAGCCTGCAAGAAGCAAACTTGAAATTTTTCTGCCTGAAAATATTGTTCTAGAGCCATATAAAAATGTTTCCGGCTTGCCTGAGAGCCTCAAGTCAGCCTTGAGCTTTTGAGATTGACGTCTATACCAATTATAGCCAATCGCCAGCACGAAAAGGAGACGTCATGCGCTTCACTTTTTTTATTTGCCTGTTGCCCACATTGATCGGGATCGCGGGATGCAATGCGTCTAGGCCTGAGTCGGGGTCCATGATCAAAGCCTGGTCAGAAGGTGTCGGGAATCTAGGAATTCGAGCCGTGTATCCCCTGCAGGAAGACCTATACCCCGGGAATCTGCTCTTGGTGCCTTCCTACCCTGGTAAATCTCGCTCCGACTTCAAACCAGCAAATTTCTACACCCATTACACCGCGCCTGTCGGCTCACTGGATTTATGCAAGCTGTACCTGACCCTCCAAAATGCTCCCGAGCTTCCCCCTATATCCAACTACCAAGCTCCTGGCGAGATACAGGCTACCGGAAAATCTGTAACGCCATGGCAACCGATCGACATCAAATACTCGAACTTTAAATGCAGTGATTTTGCGGATTCAGATTTTAAGATCAACCGCACCATGGCCTTCCCTGCGTTTCGATTTGGATCTTTAACTGAAGTCGGTGCAGGTGCCAACTTGATGGCTGGAGCCGTTGGAGCCAAAGGAGGAGCCGTCAAGCAAGACGAGTACATCATGACCATTTCTGTGCCCAGCGCGACTGTTATCAGGGTCGACACCCCTCGACTCCTAGCAGCCCTCAGAAATGCGGAGTTTGATGGGGTCGACTTCCCGGAGCTGCAAGATGTGGTGAGCGGTCTGATGAAGCCACAAACCTATATAGACAGCGAGGGCAAAAGCTCGAATCCCGAGCTATTGCTTGTGTCAGAAGTGTATTACGCCAATGCCATAGACATTTCGCTCACGAGCACAGCTGCTCACTCAGGCCAGCTTGCTCTAACCACTGAGGCATTGGTCGAACGCTTTGACAGACTGACGAACCTTCGAGAGCAACTGAAGTCACTCGGCAACGATAAACCTGATACCAGCGGTGGCAAACCTCAAGCAACCTCCAGTGAGAACAAAGCCACAGCGACAGATTTGAAACAGAGGATTAGAGATGCCGAGACTGAGATCGATCTACTGTCGAAAACCATAGTACCAAGCGCTCCTGGAATAACCGGTTCGGTGAAGAACATCTCATCGTCAGGGATTACGCTGACTCAGATTTTTCCTCGCCCTATGGCGATAGGATATCGAGCGATTGGCATAGATCCCGTGAAGTTCATCAGTAAAATCCCAGCCCAAGAAGTAATCATGATTCCCCTTAAAGCGGGACCGCGCGTCCAGAGTCCAGCCAGATAAATAGCAGGATTCGGTATCCTTCGCTACCTCCGCTTCTCTAGGAGCGGCCTACATTGCAGCAAGGGAAGCAGTCACACGACGCTGAACAGACGCTATCCCTGCGTGAAGGTACGCTGAAGGCCGCCTTGTGCCACCTCGGCCCTGTCAGAAATTGCCGTTTGAAATCGCTCGTGTATTGCATGCGATTGGGGGCAAATCAGGGGGCATATCAAGATCGTTTTAAGCTAAAACTACCGTTCTAGAGCTAAGTCAAAATGTTCTTTGGCGATCCGGATAGCCTGTAATGGCACCTGCTGCGTGAAAAGGAGCAGCGTTCCTCGATTGGCACTGACTCCGACAGAGGTTCCATCCTTGGCTTTGCTGAGGGACACGGCCGGGTTGAACGCAACGTGACCTTACGCACCACAGTTATATCGAGTGTGGATCATGATCTGTGTTGAGGGTGGCGCGCTCGCCGCGCCCTCGATCGCTCCTCGTATCCAGCGCACCGCGGCAGCCGTCTCGCCAACGAAATCATGAGAGATAACGTAATCCATGACGCCGGACTCAAGCATCGCCCGCGTATGAACCGTAAGCTCATGGCCGACGAAAATAGGCCGATCCTCAGCCGCGATAGTCTCCATTGCCTGAGCGACGCCCCGGTTGGCACCGGCCACGTTGTAGATGGCTGCCGGATAGTCGTGCTTGGAAAAGTAACGCGTCAATTGTTCAGTCGTGGTCTGAGGGCGATCGTCGGACATCACTCGTTCATCGATTTTCAGATACGGGAATTCGGAGCGGAGCACCCGGCGAAACCCCATCTCCCGCTCTTGCTGACAGCGAAACGGCACACTGGTCACCAGCAGGATTTTCGCGGGCTCTTTAGGTAACGTATTGCCGATCAGCAACCCGGCGACACTGCCTGCCGCATATTGATCATTGCCAACGTAGGCACTACGCCCGGAGTTAGGCAGGTCGGTGGTCAGGCACACAACTGGAATACCCAGGGTGCAGAGTTTGCGAATCGCGCGGTTGATCGCCGGATGCTCGCGCGATACGACGATCACACCATCCGCTGAAGCGCCCTCAACCTGAACCTGATCAGCAAACGTGGCGGGATCGACCTGGTTAGTCGGTTCATAGTAGCCATGCACCACGACGCCTGGCGTCGAAGCGTTCACCAATGCCTCGGCGTCGGCCAACGTTGCATTGAAGGTTTCGCCCGAATCGCAAAAGAGCTTGATCTGCAACGTGGCCATGCCATCAGCCAAGTCTTTCTTTAGCTTATCCAGGGCCGCCAGCACTTTCATACGGGTGTTTTCTCGCACGCCGGGGCGGTTATTCAGCACGCGGTCGACGGTGGCTGCTCCGACCCTGGCCACCTTGGCGACCTGTTGAACAGTGGGCCCCTTCCATAAACGCGCCGATGTTTGCATGGACATATAGCCTGCTCTCTCTTGATGTTATTTACATCATATACGTATTACTGATGACTGTTTTCAAGAGCAATGAAAACCACTACTACACCTTCAAATTTGAGGTTTTTCACATCATAAATAGCCTATGGCGCGCCTTGATGATTGCTTGTTCGGTGCTAATAATCGAGGCACAACAAACACAACAAACACAACAAACCGCCAGGATAGTCCCATGAATAACTCGCCTCATCGGTTGGTTTCGACCGCCACGGCTACGCCGCTTATGGCCACAGACATCTCCTTTCCCAGTCAACGCGCACGCGAGTTCGACGCTGCGTTGATGACTTTCGCCCATTGATAGGTCGTTGAATATGAGCATACGAATCGCCGTTATCGGCGCGGGTATCATGGGGGAGGATCACGCCCGCATCATTGCCCAGGACCTTCCGGGCGCCACTTTGCATGTGGTGTGTGATGCGTCACCAGAGCGAGCGAAACTGATAGCTGACCGTTATGGCGCGGCTGACGTTTCCACTGATCCTCTGTTCACGCTTTCAAGGTCCGATGTCGATGCAATCATCATCGCCAGCCCGGACGAAACCCATGCAGTCCTGACCATGGCAGCCATCGAGGCAGGGAAACCCGCACTGTGTGAAAAGCCGCTGTCTCAAAGCCCGGACCAGTGCCTGGCGGTCATCGACAAAGAGGCCTCTCGGGGTCGCCAATTCGTGCAACTGGGCTTCATGCGCCGGTTTGACCCTTCGTACAGGGAAATGAAAAGCGCCTTGAGCGACGGCGTGATAGGTCGGGCTGTGATGATGCACAACTTCCACCGCAACGTAGAAGCCCCCGCCAACTTCAGCGGGCAAATGGCGATCAGTAACTCCGCGCCGCATGAATTCGATGTGGCACGTCACGTGCTCGACACTGAATACGTTGCCATCTCAGTGTTCCAACCCACCCACACGTCTGAGGACGGCGTCGGCGCCCCGGTATTCATGGTGCTGGAAACCCGGGAAGGCCATCTGGTGAACATCGAAATCAACAACAACGCCCATTACGGGTACGACGTCCGTGGCGAGTTGGTGGGTGAGCGAGGTTCCGTGCAACTGAACACACCCGTACATGCTCGTTTCAACACCTGTCTTCAGGGTTTTGAAAGGTACGCGGCCGATTGGCGGCCGCGTTTCGCCGACGCCTACCGCCTGCAGAACAAAGCATTCGTGGCGTTCATCAACACAGGTCGGTTCCCAGTTCATGCCGCGAATGCCTGGGACGGCTATTGCGCAGCCATTGTCGCCCAAGCCGGCATCGAGGCACTCAATCAGCGTCGCCGGGTCGTGTTGCCGACGCTGGAAGCACCGCCCCTCTACCGGTCGCGAGAAGGAGCTACGTCATGAAGCTGGGATTCGTCACCGATAGCCTCGGCAACCTGCCCCTGCGGGAGATGCTCAAGCAGGCTGAACGGCTGGGAGTGTCGGGCCTGGAGATCAACACGGGCGGATGGTCCACCGCGCCGCACTTTGACTTGGCCCAGATGCTCGCCAGCGCCGACCACCGCCAGGCCCTCAAACGCAGCTTCCAGGAGCACGGTCTGGAAATCATTTCCCTGAACGCTAACGGCAACCCTTTGCACCCCACGCAGCCTGCACAAGGCCAGTGCCTCAGGGACACGATACGCGTAGCCGGTGAGTTGGGAGTCAAGACCGTCTGCACCATGTCTGGCTTACCTGAAGGTCAGGCCGGCGACAGGATGCCGAACTGGGTGGTTGCCTCATGGCCTCCCGAAACCCAGGCGATGCTGCGCTATCAATGGGAAGAACGCCTGCTGCCCTTCTGGAGCGAGATAGCTGATCTGGCCAAGGAAAATGGTGTGGAGCGCATCGCTTTGGAATTGCACGGTAACCAGTGCGTCTACAATGTCCGCTCGCTGCTGAAGCTACGCAATGCCATCGGACCGGTGATTGGCGCCAACCTTGATCCCTCGCATCTGTTCTGGATGGGCGCTGACCCGCTGGTCGCCGCCGAGGCACTGGGCGACGCCATTTATCATGTGCACGCCAAAGACACTTTGCTTAATGCGCCAGTCCAGGCCGTGGATTCACTCCTGGAAAATGGCTCATTGATGGATATCTCATCCCGAAGCTGGTCCTACATCACACTTGGATTCGGCCACGGTGAGCAATGGTGGCGGCAGTTCTGTTACCGCCTGAAGATGGCCGGCTACGATGGCTGGCTATCGATCGAGCATGAGGACGTTTTACTCAACAGCCTCGAGGGTTTGGAAAAATCCGTAAGACTGCTACAGAGCGTCATGCCGGTTGCCACCAGCGATTTCAAACCCCAACCCATCTGAATCGCACCACGAGAAAAACCCATGTAATTGCATATTGAAACGCTCACCGCGATGGCGAGTGAGTATCCCCATGAGTTTCAGTCAGGAATATCACAATGACAATTAATTCCTACGGAAATACGGCAGACACTTCAGCCGCCTATGTAAGCCCTGAAAAGCACCAGGCACAGCGCTACCTGCAAAAAATCACTTGGATTGCCACGTTTGGCGGCTTGCTATTCGGCTTCGACACCGGCGTCATCAACGGCGCCTTGCTCTACATGAAAGATGACCTGGGCCTGACACCCTTTACGGAGGGTCTGGTCGCCAGCGCCCTACTGATCGGCGCCATGATGGGGGCGCTGTTCAGCGGTCGCTTATCGGACCTCAAGGGTCGCCGCCGTCTCATTCTTTTCCTCGCCGTAGTGTTTTTTCTTGGCGCGTTGGCTTGTGCGCTGGCGCCCACCCTCAACGTCATGGTGGCCGCCCGCTTCACGCTGGGGTTAGCAGTGGGCGGCGCATCGGTCGTCGTGCCGGCGTATCTTTCGGAGATGGCGCCATCCAGCATCCGCGGTCGCATCATTACCCGCAACGAGTTGATGATCGTCACCGGGCAATTCCTGGCCTTCACCACCAACGCCACACTGGGCAATTTGTTCAGCGATCTCGACGGTGTGTGGCGATGGATGCTTGCCTTGGCAACCCTGCCAGCAGTGGCACTCTGGTTGGGAATGCTATACATGCCGGAAAGCCCGCGCTGGCTGGCCACCAAAGGGCGCTTCAGAGAGGGCCTGGAGGTGCTGAAACTGGTACGGGAGGCGTACTACGCCAAGGCTGAAATGGAAGCCATCACCCAGCAGATCAGCAACGAACGATTCATCAAAAAAGGCGGCTGGCGTGACCTGTCTCAAAAGGGTGCGCGGCGAATCTTTTTGATTGGCATCGGTATCGCTGTTACGTCGCAGCTGACCGGAGTCAATTCAATCATGTACTTCGGCACCCAGATCCTCACAGAAGCAGGCCTGGAGCAACGTAGCGCACTGATCGCCAACGTCGTAAACGGCGTTATCTCGATTGGCGCAACCTTCGTGGGTATTGCTTTGCTGGACCGCGTAGGCCGTCGTCCAATGATGTTGCTCGGTTTCACTGGCACCACATTGTCTTTGCTGTTGATTGGCCTGGTTTCGGTTTTTGTCGATCCCTCCGTCACCCGCGCCATGCTCATCCTCGGCGCCATGGCGATGTTCCTGGCCTCCATGCAAGGGCTGATCGGGCCTGCTTTTTGGGTGCTTCTGGCGGAAATTTTCCCAATGCGCATCCGCGGCGGATGCATGGGTATGGCGATCGCAGCGTTCTGGCTGACCAACGTGATGATCGGCATGTTCTTTCCATCTTTGGTTGCGATGATCGGGATCGGCCAAACCTTCTTCGTGTTCGTGGGAGCAGGACTCCTGTCCCTGACCTTCGTCGCGATATGGGTACCGGAGACACGCGGCAGCACGCTCGAAGAGATTGAGCAGCGGTTGTATGGTTAGGCAAGGAGCTCGATAGCCGGCTTCAGAAACCCTCGATTGCCCTCACCGCTCGCTGACCAAACACGCCGACGGCGAAGTCCTTGGTCTCTGCTTGGAAGTGAGGGCGTCGAGCCAGATCGCCCCCCTTCTGAGTGTTGCCGTTTCAAGTCTCCGCGGCATGGCCTGCTCAATCACTGATGTGCAACACGACCTTGCCGTGAACATGTTCATTGGCCAGGTAGTCAAGGGCCTGCGCCGCCGCTTCCAGCTCAAAGACCTTGGCGATGTAGACCTGCACGTTCCCGGCTTCGATCAAGCCGGCGATCTCCGTAAGTTCCTCCCCACGCGGCGCAGCGATGAATCGTGCGCCGGTCTTGCCTGCCGCCTGCGGATGATGGGCATCCGGCATCGTCAGGGTCGACACCAGTCGCCCGCCCTCGCCCAGTACCTGCCAGGATCTTGCCTGGGTATCACCGCCGATCAAGTCGATGACCAGGTCAAAATCCTTGCAGATTTCCTCAAAACGTTCGGTCTTGTAATCGATCGCCCGGTCCACGCCCAGTTCCCGCAGGAACGGTAGGCTGGCGGTGGACGCGGTCGCATACACCTCGGCGCCCTTGACCTTGGCGAATTGCACCGCAAAGTGACCAACGCCCCCAGTCCCGCCATGGATCAGCACCTTCTGCCCTTGCTCGATGTGTCCGTGCTCCACCAGGGCTTGCCAAGCGGTATGTCCCGCCAGTGGTACACCGGCCGCGGCCGGCCAATCCAGTGTTTGGGGGATCCGCGCCAGGTGCGCCGCCGGCACCCGCGAATACTCGGCATAGCCACCATCGGCCCCAATCATCGCAAAGACCCGATCGCCCCTCTTGAAATCACCAACGCCCTGCCCGGTCTTTTCGACGAGCCCGGCCACCTCGCGGCCCAGGGTAAGCGGCAACTTATCTTGTTTGACCTCTGGGTAATGGCCCTCGCGAATCTTGTAGTCCACGGGGTTGGTACCCACGAAAAAATTCTTGACCAGCACTTCGCCTGCCTGAGGCTCCGGCACTTCGACGTCACCTAGCTGCATGACCTCGGAGCCGCCGAACCGGTCGATCCTGATTGCTTTCATGCTACGCACCTTTTCGTCTTTTCAGAGCACACAGGGCTGTGGAGGACGGTCAATGTCCAAGGGTTCACTTGATGTCGAACGACGCAGACAAACGGCATGTTCCGCCCGGCAATCCAGTCGAACCCTTGTCCAAAACCCCGCGTCCGAACGGTATCCAGCCATCACCCGGGAGTGCCTGATGCTTATCCATCCCAAGCGCCATTTCAGGCGTTCGCTATTTTTTGCGCTTGCCGGGGAATGCGCTGGCCAACTCCTGCTTCAAACCAATTCAGCTAAAGAGGCCGGATTGAAGCCCTTCAGGTCGGCGTAATCGCCTTTTTCCACCTTGGCGACCCAATCGTGGTCACTCAGCAGAGCACGTCCTACTGCGATCAGATCGAACTCTCCGCGCTCCATACGCTCGATGAGCCGATCCAGACTCGCGGGGGTTGAGCCCTTTCCGGCGAAGGCGTTAGTGACATCATTCTCCAGCCCAACCGAACCGACGCTGATGGTGGTGGCGCCAGTGACTTTCTTCGCCCAGCCCGCGCAGTTCAGCCCGTCCTCACCGTCAATTTCGGGAAACTCAGGTTCCCAGAAGCGGCGCTGCGAACAGTGCAGGACGTCGACACCGGCCTCGACCAGTGGCAACAGCCAGTCTTCCATCACCGCCGGCGTTTCCGCGACGCGTACGCTGTAGTCCTGTTGCTTCCACTGGCTGACGCGCATGATGATCGGGAATTGCGGGCCAACAGCCTGACGAACGGCAGAGACGACCTCACTGGCAAAACGCGAGCGTTCCTTGATTGTCGGGCCGCCGTAGCGGTCGGTGCGCAGATTGCTACCAGACCAGAAAAACTGATCGATCAGATAACCATGGGCTCCGTGGATCTCAACGGTATCGAAGCCCAGTCGTTTGGCATCCGCAGCGGCCTTGGCGAATGCCGCTACCGTGTCGGCAATGTCCTCTTCACTCATCGCCACGCCACGCAGGTCACCTGGCGAAACAAGGCCCGACGGGCTTTCAACGGGTGCATCTGGCTCCCAGTCGTTGATGTAACGCGTGGAGCCGGTGTGCCAGATCTGCGGTGCCATGCGCCCGCCAGCCGTATGGACTACATCGATCACGTTCTTCCATCCCGCCAGCGCCGCTTCGCCGTGAAAAAAAGGAATACCGGCATCATTGCGCGATGCCGGGCGATCAATCACGGTGCCTTCCGACAAAATCAGCCCGACACCGCCCTCTGCCCGCCGCCGGTAGTAGGCAGTACTCGCTTCACCCGGGATGCCCTCGGGTGAGAACAGACGCGTCATCGGCGCCATGACAATGCGGTTTTTCAGTTCGAGCGACCGGATGAAAAAAGGACGGAATAAGATGCTGGTATCAAGGATCGACATCGGATGGACTCCATTTGTTTTCGGAGGCCATAAAGTATATTTTGTAAACCTGATGTCAATTAGGCACTTAAAGTCGCCTAGGTATACGTGAGGAAACTTCAATGCTGGAATTAAAGCCGCAGTGTTTTTCGTCGGAGTGCCCAAGCCGGGCGTTGTTCGACCAGATCGCGGATAAGTGGTCAATGATGGTTCTGGCAGTGCTTGATGACGGGCCCCATCGCTTCAACGCCATCAAACGTCGTCTGGAGGGCGTCACCCAGAAGGCACTTACCCAGTGCCTGCGGCGGCTGGAACGCAATGGTCTCGTCTCGCGCCAGATCATTTCGTTCTCGCCCGTGGCAGTGCAGTATGAGATCACCTCATTGGGTCGAACACTGCAGCAGCCATTTCGCGAATTGCATAAATGGACGCTCGACAAATTGCCCGAGGTTGAAGCGGCCCGGTCGAAATTTGACGAGGCCGCGGAGTTCAAGTTGGCGGAGTGATTCGGTTAGTCGCACGAGCTACATCGGTGCATTACACCGCGCTCCATAATTGACAGTGTCAAAATCGCCTTCACGGTGTAGGCCAGTGGTAGTTCCCTTTGGAAAACCACAGCGCTAAAACACAAAGCTATGCCCTAACTCCACTTCCATCCAACCCAGGAATCGCCGGACTCTGGGAAAGCTCGAGTGTGCCTTGGGGAACACCAAATGGTGGGCGGCGACCGCAGAGCTCAAGGCTTCGGGGGCGACTTCAACCAGCGAACCGTTGGCGAGGTACTTTTGCGCCAGCAGCGTGCTTTCAAGGGCGAAGCCCAAGCCGTGGCTCGCGGCTTCCAGGCTCATGTAGGACCGGTCAAAACTCAAGGCGTAGGGCTTTTCGGGGCGCGCCAGACCATGTTGGGCGAACCACTCAGGCCACTTGAGCAAGGTTGCTTCGGAAAGGATCAGCTCTTGCGCCAGAAGATCTGCTGCGTTTTTTACCGCGCAGCGCGCGATCAGCTTGGGCGAGGCCAGCACAGCGAAACTTTCGTTACGCACGGTGCGCACTTCATAGCTGGGCCAATTAGGCCGGCCGTGACGAATATCGACATCGATCTTGTCCTGACTGAAGTGCAGCGATTCATAAGAACAGGACAAATTGATCTGGATGTCCGGATTGCTCAAGCGAAACGACTCCAACCGCGGCATCAACCAGAGTAAGCCAAAGCTGGGGGAGGAATGCAGCCGCAGACAATCCATGCTGACGTCACTCGCTGCCCGCGCGGTGGCGACCTCAAGGCTCTGCAACAGACCGGAAATGTCCTTCAAGTATTGCTCACCCACTGGCGTCAGGGTCACCCCACGCGCTGCCCGCACAAACAACTGTCGACCAATCATCACCTCTAGCTTGGCCAATTGGTGGCTGATCGCTGACGGTGTGAGGTCGAGTACTTCGGCGGCTCTTGCCAGGTTGCCAAAACGGGCAGTCTGCTCGAAGGCTTGAATGGCTCTCAGCGGTGGCAGATGGGATGAAGGGAGATCGTCCTGGCGCATCGGTATTCAGCCTATTGTTTTTTGGGTTGCGAGCGGATCGTGCCATTCAAGCATTTGCGGTCCGCATTGACGAGTGCTGAATTTTATTCATGTAGCAGTGACGTTTGCGTTATTGCTCGGCCTGTCGACGGGGACCACTCTGAGCCATCGATCGTTGAATCGAACCATAAAAACAATCAGAGGTATCCCTCATGCTTCTTCAAGGCAAAGTCGCGATTATTACTGGCGCCGCATCCGCACGCGGCATCGGCCGCGCAACCGCGCTCACCTTCGCCCAACACGGCGCCCGCGTTGTAATCCTGGATCTCGACGAATCCGCCGCCCGTGACGCCGCAGCCACCCTCGGCGAAGGCCACCTGGGCCTGGCTGCCAACGTCGCCGATGAGACACAAGTCCAGGCAGCGGTCGCCAAGGTGGTGGAGCACTACGGCCGTATCGACATACTCGTCAACAATGCCGGCATCACCCAGCCCATCAAGACCCTGGATATTCGCCCGAGCGATTACGACAAGGTCCTGGATGTCAGCCTGCGCGGCACGCTGTTGATGTCCCAGGCAGTGATCCCGGTGATGCGCGCTCAGGCTTCGGGCAGCATCGTCTGCATGTCATCCGTATCGGCCCAGCGCGGCGGCGGTATTTTCGGCGGCCCGCACTACAGCGCCGCCAAGGCCGGCGTGCTCGGGCTGGGCAAAGCCATGGCACGCGAATTTGGCGCGGACAACATCCGCGTCAACTCCATTACGCCAGGCCTGATCCATACCGACATCACCGGGGGCCTGATGCAGGATGAACGCCGCCACGCAATCATCGAAAGCATCCCGCTGGGTCGGCTTGGTGCAGCGCAGGATGTTGCCAATGCGGCACTGTTTCTCGCCAGCGACTTGTCCTCTTACCTCACCGGCATCACGCTGGATGTAAACGGCGGCATGTTGATCCACTGACCACAGGTGTCAGCACCCGCTGTCCATCAAGTTCAGGATCGAAGATACGCCGGGCTTCAAGCGCGGCGTTCTATAAAAACAAGAGATCAGACCCTTATGATGACCACCATGACGCTCGACACTGTGTCCACAGTGCGCGCAAGCGCGTATCGAAAAACTGCCTGGCGACTGATGCCTTTCCTGATGTTGTGCTACCTGTGCGCCTATCTGGACCGGGTAAATGTCGGGTTTGCAAAGCTGCAGATGATGAACGACCTATCCCTGAGCGAAACCGTCTACGGGCTCGGCGCGGGCATGTTCTTTCTTGGCTACTTCCTCTGCGAAGTGCCGAGCAACCTCATTCTCCACAAGGTAGGTGCCCGTCGCTGGATCGCGCGCATCATGATTTCGTGGGGCATTATCTCTGCCCTCTTCGCCTTCGTGGAAACGGCTTGGCAGTTCTATGCGCTGCGCTTCCTGCTCGGCATCGCCGAAGCCGGGCTCGCACCGGGCCTGCTGCTCTACCTCACCTACTGGTTCCCCTCCTACCGCCGCGCCAAAATGACCGTGCTGTGGTTCATCGCCATCCCGCTCTCCGGCATGATCGGCGGGCCGCTCTCAGGCTACATCATGACCCAGTTCGCCGGCGTGCATGGCTGGGCGGGCTGGCAGTGGATGTTCGTGATCGAAGCCATTCCGACCGTCATCGTTGGCCTGATGGTGCTGACCTACCTCAAGGACGGCGTGCACCAGGCAACCTGGCTTACCGATGAAGAAAAAGCGCTGGTCAGCAAAGAACTGGCCGAGGACAACAGCCGCAAAGTCACCCATGCATCGGTCGGCGCATTCCTGCGCGACCGCCGCCTGTGGATTCTCGCCTGCATCTACTTTTGCGTGGTCATGGGCCAATACGCGATCACCTTCTGGCTGCCGACCCTTATCCGTAATGCCGGTGTTGCCGATCCGATGCACATCGGCTTGCTCACCAGCCTCCCCTACCTGTGCGCCATCGTCGCGATGGTGCTGATGGGGCGCAGCGGCGACAAGCACCAGGAGCGCCGCTGGCATCTGGTGGTGCCGATGATTGCCGGTGCGCTGGGCCTCACGTTGGCGGCGGTGTTTGGCACCCAGCTGATGCTGTCGGTGTTTTGCCTGTGCCTTGCAGCAGCAGGGGTGCTGTCGGCGTCGTCACTGTTCTGGATGCTGCCAACCACCTTGCTCGGAGGCGTCTCCGCCGCTGCCGGGATCGCTGGAATCAACAGCTTTGCCAATCTGGCGGGTTTCTGCTCGCCCTACCTGATTGGTTGGATCACTACCACGACCGGTTCGAGCGCCATCGGCATGTACCTGATTACCGGTGTGCTGTGCATCGGTGCCTGTTTGGTGCTGCGTATTCCTGCCGCTTCGGTCAATCGTTGAGTTAACGGAGAATTTCCATGACTGCCACCTTATCGCGCGCGTCCTCCATCACACTGGTGCAGCGCGCCCATAACATTCGCCGCCATGCCTTGCGCATGGGCCAAGTCCAGGGCCAGGGCTATGTCGGCCAGGCGCTGGGCGCGGCAGACTTGCTGGCCGTGTCGTACTTTCATGCCTTGAACTACAAGCCCGAAGAGCCTGAGTGGGAACAGCGTGATCGCTTCTACCTCTCCATCGGTCATTACGCGATTGCGCTGTATGCCGCGCTGATCGAGGCGCAAATCATTCCACTGGATGAGCTTGAAACCTACGGTTCGGATGACAGCCGCCTGCCCATGTCCGGCATGGCTGCCTACACCCCCGGCATGGAGATCACCGGTGGTTCGCTGGGCCAGGGGCTGGGTATCGCAGTGGGTGCCTGCCTGGGTTTGAGGCGCAAACAGTCCGCCTCATTCGTCTACAACCTGCTGTCGGACGGCGAGCTGAATGAGGGATCCACCTGGGAAGCGGTCATGTCAGCGTCGCACTGGAAACTCGACAACCTGATCGCCATCGTCGACGTGAATAACCAGCAAGCCGACGGACATTCCAGTGAAGTGCTGGCATTTGAACCCATCGTTGACCGATGGCAAGCCTTCGGCTGGTTCACCCAGCGGGTAGACGGCAACGACCTGGACGCCTTGGTCAAGGCGTTCGACGCTGCCCGCAGCCACCCTGGCGCACAACCGCGCGTCATCATCTGTGATACCAGGATGGGCAAAGGCGTGTCGTTCCTGGAAAACCGCGAAAAGACTCACTTCATCCGCGTCGACGAGCATGAATGGGATGTGGCCCTGAACAACCTGGAAGAAGGCAAAACAGTATGAGCAACGCAACCAACATGATGGCTCAGGCGCCTGTAGCGCCGAAGAAAAAGCTGACCACCTCGGCGATGATTGCCTCGATTGCCGCTGAAGGCCAGGCCACAAAACCAGCGCCATTCGGTCACGCACTGGCCGCACTCGCGGACCAGCGCCAGGACATCGTGGGTTTATCGGCTGACTTGTCCAAATACACCGACCTGCACATTTTTGCGAAGGCGCACCCAGAGCGCTTCTACCAGATGGGCATGGCTGAGCAGCTGTTGATGAGCGCAGCAGCCGGCATGGCTCGGGAGGGGTTCGTGCCCTTCGCCACCACTTACGCGGTGTTTGCGTCGCGCCGGGCCTATGACTTCATTTGCATGGCGATTGCCGAGGAAAACCTCAACGTTAAAATTGTCTGCGGTCTGCCGGGCCTGACCACCGGATACGGCCCCAGCCACCAGGCAACGGATGATCTGGCGATCTTCCGCGCCATGCCCAACCTGATGATCGTCGACCCCTGCGATGCCCTGGAAATCGAACAAGTCGTGCCCGCCATAGCCGCGCACCAAGGGCCAGTCTACATGCGGTTACTGCGCGGCAACGTACCGCTGGTGCTCGACGAATATGGCTATGAATTCGAGATCGGCAAAGCCAAGACCCTGCGCACGGGCAATGAGGTTTTAATCATTTCCACCGGTTTGATGACCATGCGTGCCCTGGAAGCCGCCAAGGAACTCCAGGCTGACGGCGTGGATGTCGCGGTGCTTCACGTTCCCACCATCAAACCTTTGGATGAGCAGACTATTCTGGCGGAAGCCAGAAAGCCGGGACGACTGGTCGTGACTGCCGAGAATCACTCCATCATCGGCGGATTGGGCGAAGCGGTGGCGACCGTGCTGTTGCGCAATGGCGTTACGCCGACGTTCCGGCAAATAGCGTTGCCGGACGCGTTTCTCGATGCTGGTGCGCTTCCGACGTTGCACGATCGCTACGGTATTTCCACCCAAGCTGTGTGCGCACAGATCAAGGGTTGGTTATAGGGTTCAAACCTACAAGGGACTGAGTGAGTCCCTTGGCAGGAGGGCCTCCTCCGCTCACTGAAAATATTCCCTGAGAGTCTCTAAGCGTCTTCTGGCAGGCTGTTCATCTGATCATCCTGCCTTTCCTTAGCCCATATTGATGTGATAGCTCCGACCGGACTCTTTGCGAGTCACTAGACCGATATGAGACTTTCAGCGCAACGGTGAACATGCAGTCGATGAGCGTCTGCTCCGCCGATCTTCAACGGCGACCGCCGACCGCATGATCGCAGTGTAACCGAGCTACGTTCTGATCGATGCGGTCTTGGATCGTGCGCAAGGTGTCTCGAGTAATAACCTGTGGGTATAGGTTCTCGGCAATGCTTGCAAACTGGCTCGCCACATCACAAATGCCGTCAATCATTCTGCCTGCGACGTCCGGGGGCACCTCGGCTTCCTCGGCAAGCCGAAGCATTTGCGTGCGGGAAATCGACAGGGCTTCCCCCATCACATCCATCTGGTGATATCCACTTGGCCCCTCGCAGAAGGTCACGTCGTAAGCCGGCGACAGTCTCCACTGACCGTCTTGCGACATGATGTAGGCAAAGTTCTTGGGATGATCGTCTCTGTTGTTGAACGCAACATTGAAGACGGCACGTTCGAAGGCCACCGCCATCTGTCGCACGTCGTTGGTACACATCTGTGTTGCCCGCAAAAAATTGACGTAGTCCAACACCCCCGCAGATTGGTAATTTGCCCCCGTAAAGGCCGCGAGGCTTTGCATGGGTACGCGCAGACCATCCCGGCGGTCAAATCGCTTACTGGCAAACGCTGCCAACCCGTCAGGCAGACTGAAATACTGCGTGTCAGGGGTTTCGATACCACACATGCGCAGGCACTCGGCGTAGACCATTTCGATTGCGCAAACCTCGGCCTGTTCTTCCTTGGCCGGGAACTTGATCAACCAGGCTTCAAAACCCGGCGTGACGGCAGTGGTAAACCGGCCAGTTTCGGGATCGCGATAGACGAGGGCCTTGGGCCTTGCACCTTGAGGCGAGCCACCCACCAACAGCAACGTCTGCAGGAACTCGCCACCGTCTCCATGGAGCACTTCCCGCACTTCGGCCGCAAGCTGCTCCAGCGGGATGTGGACATCAGATTCCTGCCCTTCGGGTGCCACGGGCTCAAACGTCATGGCCCCCATTGCATTGCTACCGATGTAGGCCAGCCGTTCCAGTGAGCCGATGCGCGCCGTGGTGAGCCCGCGGCGCCTGAACATACGGTCCATCAGCAACATGCCCCACCCATCCGGCAAGGAGTCGTAAACAGGCCCTGGCAGGTACAGTTGGTGGTCCGGAAAATCTCGGCGCAAGTGAGCCCCCTCCAACGGCAGCGTGTAGGAGGATAGTTCCAAGCCCCTTTGCCTGGCTTCATTGCTGTACTCGAACACGATCAGCGGGCGACCGGTCAGGGCAGTCGTGGAGACCAGCGTGCCCCATTGCCATCGCTCACCCCATCCCTCGTAGAAGACGTTGACCTGCTCAAGCATTGCCGGACTTCCTCTTTGTACGCAGACGATTGGCGCTGTTCTCGTAGCGCCGAATATCCTCGATGCTGTCCAGCTTTGGCAGGAACAGACCTTCCAGTTCCTTGGTTCGGCCAAGAGCCATCGCCACCCGAACGACGTTCTCGAATCCGACATTGCGCCCGGCTTCAAGGTTGGACACTGTATTTGTGCCGATGCCGGCACGCCCGGCCAAGTCGGCTTGTGTCATATCCCGCGCCAAGCGCTCTGTGCGCAAGCGATCGCAGAGGCGCTTGACGACCTCGCTCGGCTTGCTGAAGCTTAAATCCAACATAACGTGTACCAAGCCCGTTCTGTGCCAGTTAGTTCACAAAATTATAGAATTAACGCCCAGCCCTATCAAGCAACTTAATTCCCTAAAGCTGTGTCTTATCGCTTGATTTATGGCTTTAGCCACAATTTAATGGATTTATCTCATTGTAAGCTGTCAGTTACCCGGATCGTTATTCTTCTTGGGCCCCATCTTCTCCGTCAGCTTCTCGATCAGGTAGGCGTTGACTTTATCCTTGCTCTCAGCTGCTGCCTCAAGAGCTTTGGCGGTTGGCATCTTGTCAGGTCTTGTCAGGGCCCTCCGTGACCGTGAGTACAACGTCCTGAAATCGCTTAGTCTTCTCAGCCTCGAACTGGGCATAATTCCTGGAAAGCTGGAGAGCGCCGTACACCGCGCCACTGTTGAAGTGGTCCAATGTAATCGCAGGTTCGTGTTCACTCCTTCCTGTCACCACTCAAAGCTTCCCGCTGCCAGGCCTGGCGCATGAGTTCAATGACTTCTGCGTCCGACGTCTGGGCAAAATCCAAATACCAATAACCGATCGACATCATCCACTCGGGAATGAGTGGGCAAATCACTTCATTCACTTCGCTGCGCAACGCCTCGACCGTTTCCAACGGACCAACCGGCACCGCGACAACAATGCGCGCCGGGGACTGCACGCGTACCGCATGGACCGCGGCCATCATGGAGGAACCGGTTGCCAAGCCGTCGTCAACCAGGATCACGACTTGGTCCTTGAGCTGCAACGGCGGGCGATTCCCGCGATACACCTGTTCGCGCCGTAACAATTCCTGCGTTTCCCGGGCGACGACGGCATCGAAACTGGCGCGGTCGATCGGGTGCACCCGCAGCGCCTCGTCGTTGAGGATTTGTATGCCTGCGCTGGCAATGGCGCCCATGGCAAACTCCGGGTGCGACGGGATGCCGAGCTTACGCACCAGCATCAGGTCCAGGCGAACGTTCAGGGCCGTCGCCACTTCATAAGCCACCGGGACGCCACCACGGGGCAAGGCCAGGATGACAGCGTCAGGCCGGTTGGCGTATTTGAGCAAGGGCTCCACCAGTCGCCGGCCAGCCTCTGCGCGGTTCGGCAACGTGGTTTGCAATGAGGGGCTCTGAATCATGGGAACCTCCTGAGGCATTGACGTGATGGACGATCCTGGTCGCGCCAGATGGCTAGTACGCTGCGACGGGTCGCCGTCGTTGCGTTACAACGGGCACCTCCGTTACAGATTCACCATCCTCTGTCAGAGCAACCTTGGCGTTGATATATATCAAGCCCCTTCGTCAGCCAGACATCCGGCAACTCATGCTCGCTGGAAAGGGCGGGTGGTGCACCATGGCGTCGCCCGGCGTTTGATCAGGTAGACATCGCCTGAAGCTTGCGATCAAGGTCGATGAAACCATCGGCCTGCCAATCCCAATCCTGGGCTTGGGCTGCATCGGGTGCAGGCGCTCCGCCATATTCCATGGGCCGGTCGATATAGGCCGTCATCAGGCCGCAATCCCTGGCTGCCGCAAGATCGCTGTGGTGGCAGGCCACCAGGCAGAGTTCAACGGGTTTGATGTCCAATGCCCTGGCCGTGGACAGGTACGCCGCCGGATCCGGTTTGTAGGTTTGCGCGAACTCCGCTCCCAGTAGCGCGTCCCATTGCAAACCGTTGTAACGGTTCATAGCGATCATCAAGGCCACATTGGCATTGGACAAGGTCACCACCGTAAAGCGCCGACGCAGCAGGGCCAGGCCCTCGGCTACGTCAGGCCAAGGGTCCAGGCGACGCCAGGCATGGGCAAGCGTGTGCAATACCTCGGGGTCAACCTGGTCGACTTCCAGGCCGTAAGCCGTCAACAACTGGACCAGCGTCTCGTAGTGCAGCGTGTCCAGGACAACAAAGCCTCCATGCCCCTTGATGCACTCGCGCAACGCTGGCGCATACAACCGGCGCCATTGCATGGCAAATTCCGCAGGGCTGACAGCGGGCAGGTAGGTCGACACGAATGGACTCGCCTCACGTGCGATGCCTGAATGCCAGTCAACCACCGTACCGAACACATCGAATGCCAACGCTCGTGCAAGCGCCATCGCAAGACTCCTCTGCTATTTAGGTCCAGCCTGGCACACCGGCCGCCGAGGCTCTGGAACGCGGGAACCCAATGAGCTTAGCCTTATCCTTTTCATGCGTCATCGATACTGCACGAGCATCTATAGCTTGTGACTACCCAGCACCCAATACCGCTGCGGTGCCGCCTTGCGCAGTCGCGCCGCGAGGAACACGCCAACCAGCAGCGCTGCGGGGATGATCGCGCAGAGGCCGTATGACAAGGCCTTGCTCGCGCCCGTCAGCACATCGAAGTGCACCACCGCGATAAACAGCACCGCCAATAGCGCCAGGCAAGAGAAGCCCGGGAAAATTCGCCCACGCCAGATCCCCAGCTTGAGCTCGGGGTGACGCTGGGCAAACACCCATACCGCCGCGGACGTGAGCGCCATCAGCAAAATCACGCACAGCGTCGCCAGGTTGGACAGCCAGGCGAACAGTTGCAGGATCGGATCGGCATCCATCGCGGCGAAGACCAGCACGACCACGGCAGAGATCAAACTTTGCAACGCCGAGCCCATGTGCGGGCTCTGATGGACGCGATGGGTGGTGCCCAAGCGGCTGTGGAGCAAACCGTCACGCCCGATGGCGTAGAAGTAACGGGCCGCGGCATTGTGAAACGCCAGCAGCCCGGCGTAGATGCTGACCATGAACAGCACGCGGATGACCTGGGTCAGGTGCGGGCCGACAAAGTGATCGGACATGCCGTAGATGAACGTCGTCGGATCCTGGAGCGCCTGCAGGGTCGGCACGATCTTGTCAGCCCCGACGCCGATCACCATCGCCCAGACCGACAGGGCATAGAAACCACCGATCAACAGCACCGAGCTGTAGGTAGCAATGGGAATCGTACGGTGCGGGTTCCTGGCCTCCTCGCCGTAGATGGTGGTGGCCTCGAAGCCGATGAA
>NZ_FPIX01000042.1:0-48134 GCF_900119205.1 Pseudomonas sp. NFACC16-2
GAAAGTGTTTAACCGAGCCGCGCAGGCCCTGAAGCAGGCTGCTTCCAGTGCCCGTAACGACAAGAGCTTTATTGGCGCCAGTCACCGCGCCAGACTGGCCCGCATGGATACCTCATGCGCGATCAAAGCTACCGCCCATCAACTGGCCCGGTTGATCTACGCCATGCTGACCAAAGGACAGCCTTATGTGGAAAAAGGCATAGAGGAGTTTGAGGCCCAAAGTCGTAATCGCCAAATTAGAGCCTTGCAACGCAAGGCTACTAAGTTGGGTATGAGGGTGGTCGATGCAGCTTAAAAGCTTTTTAAAAACAGAGGGTTGTATTTTGTTTGATGAGAGCTTGCTCCCGCTGGGTTGCGCAGCAGCCCCCAGGAATCGGCACCCGAGGTGTGTCAGGTTTATTGCGTTGTCTTTTTGGGGCTGCTTCACGCCCAGCGGGAGCAAGCTCCCTCGCCACAGGGGTGGCCTTTTAGCTGTGGTGGTGTATTCACAGGCCCTCGCGAACCGCTCCCCGAATCCCTTCCAGCAACATGGTGAACGCCGGGTTGTCGTTGTCCTCGCGCCACACCAGGTGCAATTCGCTTTGAACCCCTTCGCCCAGGTCGATCTCGCGAAACACCACCTGCTTGAACACCACGCTGCTGGCGCAACGCGGCACCAGCGCCAGGCCCATGCCGGCATTGACCAGTGCCAGGATCGTCAGCGACGACCCCAGCCATTGCACGAATTGCGGCGCGACCCGGGCCGAGCGCAGCATGCCGGTGAGCAGTTCATTGAAGGGCGGGTAGGCGGCGTGGGAGTACATGAGGAACGGTTGGGCGTCCAGATCCTGAACGCTCACGGTCTCGGCGCTGGCCAGCGGATGTCCGGCAGGCACCGCCAGTACGAAGGGTTCGCGCACCAGGCATTCGGTGGCGTAGCCGGTCTCCAGCAGTGGCGAGCGGACGATGCCCAGGTCGATGCGCCGAGCGCGCAGGGCTTCATGCTGCTGGTAGGTGTTCATCTCCGCCAGGACGATTTTGACCTGGGGCTGTTTCAGCCGGGCCTCGGCAATCACCTTGGGCAGAAACTCGTACACCGCGCTGCCGACGAAGCTGATGGTCACCGAACCGATGTCACCCTGGGCAAAGCGCCGGGCGGCGATGGCGGCTTGTTGGGCCTGTTCCAGCAGGTTCTGCGCTTCGATGAAAAACGCCCGGCCGGCGGCAGTGAGTGCCACGCTGCGGGTGCTGCGGGTGAACAGTTCGACGCCCAGGTGATGTTCCAGCAATTGGATCTGCCGGCTCAGCGGTGGCTGGGTCATGTTCAGGCGTTCGGCGGCCCGACGGAAGTTGAGTTCGGTCGCCACGGTGGTGAAGCAGCGCAACTGGGCCAGTTCAAACATTGATTCAATCCAGGTATCAATCAAGTGCCAAGTTAGATTAGACGGGAACAATCCCCCGCGTCCATCATCGGCCCGTTCCCCACAAAAACAATGATCGGGAGGCACCCCTTGAATAACGTAACGGACTCCACCCATGACAGCACCCTGGCGCTCGCGGCGGCCAAGGTCAAACGTCATGTATTGCCGTTGGTGGTGGTGATGTTCATCGTCAACTACATCGACCGGGTCAACATCGGTTTCGTGCGCAGTCACCTGGAAACCGACCTGGGTATCGGCGCTGCCGCCTATGGGCTTGGCGCCGGGTTGTTCTTCGTCGGCTACGCGCTGTTTGAAGTGCCGTCCAACATGTTGTTGCAACGCTACGGCGCGCGGGCCTGGCTGACGCGCATCATGTTCACCTGGGGCGCGGCGGCCATGGCCATGGCCTTTGTGCGCGGCGAAACCAGCTTCTATGTGCTGCGCTTCATCCTCGGCGCGGCGGAGGCGGGGTTCTTTCCCGGCATCATCTACTACTTCACCCAATGGCTACCTGCCAACGAGCGCGGCAAGGCAATGGCGATCTTCCTGAGCGGGTCGGCCATCGCCTCGGTGATTTCCGGCCCGGTGTCCGGCGCCTTGTTGAACGTCAGTGGGATGGGGCTGCATGGCTGGCAGTGGATGTTCCTGATCGAAGGTTTCGCCTCCATCGTGCTGTGCGGGTTTGTCTGGTTCTGGCTGCAATCGCATCCAAGCCAGGCGAAATGGCTGAGCAGTGAAGAGAAAACCGTATTGATCGCCGCCATCGCCGAAGAGCAACGGGCCCGGGAGGCGGCCCAGGTGATCAAGCCGTCGATGTTCAAATTGTTGGCCGACCGGCAGATCGCGCTGTTCTGTTTCATCTACTTTTCCATCGCCCTGACCATCTACGGTGCCACGTTCTGGCTACCGAGCATGATCAAGAAAATGGGCAACCTGGGCGACTTCCAGGTCGGCTTGCTCAACTCCATTCCGTGGATCATTTCCATCATCGCGATGTACGGCTTTGCCGCCCTGGCCGGCAAATGGAAATTCCAGCAGGCCTGGGTCGCGGTGACGCTGGTGGTCGCTGCGTTTGGCATGTTCATGTCCACCACGGGAGGGCCGATCTTTGCCTTCGTGGCGATCTGTTTTGCGGCGATCGGTTTCAAGGCGGCGTCGGCGTTGTTCTGGCCGATTCCCCAAGGCTACCTGGATGCACGCATCGCGGCGGCGGTGATCGCCCTGATCAACTCCATCGGTAACCTCGGCGGTTTTGTGGCGCCGACGGCCTTCGGTTTCCTGGAACAGACCACCGGCTCCATCGAGGGCGGCCTGTATGGGCTGGCCGCCACCTCGCTCGTCGCCGCCGTGGTGATCTTTTTCGCTCGCACCACGCCGAAGCGCGATACCCCGAACTCACTGTCCGGCCGGCCCGAAGCCGTTGTCGAAGTCGATCAGTCGCAAACCTCTCAAGCTTTGAAACCTGGCCCATCGGGAGCCGCTGTATGAAGATCAAACGCGTCACCGTCACACCCATCGCTTTTCGCGATCCACCTTTGCTCAACGCCAGCGGCATCCATGAGCCGTTCGCGTTGCGCTCGATCATCGAGATCGAAAGCGACAACGGTTACATCGGTCTGGGGGAGAGCTACGGCGATGCGCCGGCCTTGGCGATCCAGCAGCAGTTGCAGAGCCAGTTGATCGGCCTGGATCCGTTCAACCTCAACCAGTTGCGGTCTATCGTCCAGGCGACCGTCGCCGCGCACAAACCGGCCAGCGTTGCCGGTGCCGAACTGGCACCGGGCTCCCATGCGAGCAAGGCGGTGAGCAATGCCTATTCGGCGTTCGAAGTGGCTTGCCTGGATTTGCAGGCCCATTACCTGAACGTGCCGTTGGTGGACCTGTTGGGCGGCGCGATCCGCGACGAGATTCCGTTCAGCGCCTATCTGTTTTTCAAGTACGCCGAGCACATCGATTCGCCGTACCCGCCCGACAGTTGGGGCGAGGCGCTCAACGAACAACAGATCGTTGCCCAGGCCCGGCGGATGATCCAGGACTATGGCTTCAAGAGCATCAAGCTCAAGGCCGGCGCTCTCGATCCGGAGCATGAAGTCGCCTGCATCAAGGCGCTGAAACGGGCATTTCCCGGCTATCCGTTGCGCATCGATCCCAACGGTAACTGGTCCCTGGAAACCTCGATTCGCATGGCCGAGCTGCTGGGGGACGACCTGCAGTATTACGAAGACCCGACGCCGGGGCTGGAAGGCATGGCCGAACTGCACAAACGCACGGGGCTGCCCCTGGCGACCAACATGGTGGTCACCGATTTCGATGAGTTCCGCCGTAGCGTGGCGCTGGACAGCGTGCAGATCGTGTTGGCCGACCACCATTACTGGGGCGGCCTGCGCGACACCCAGGCCCTGGCGAAAATGTGCAGCACCTTCGGCCTGGGCGTGTCGATGCATTCGAACTCGCACCTGGGCATCAGCCTCATGGCCATGGCCCACGTGGCGGCAGCGGTGCCGAACCTGGACTATGCCTGCGACACCCATTACCCGTGGCAGGAACCGGATGAGGAAGTGATCAAGGGTGGCAAGCTGCCGATTGTCGACGGCTGCGTGAAGATCACCCGGGCGCCGGGCCTGGGCTTGGAACTGGATCGGGATCAACTGGGCAAGCTGCATGACCAGTTCCTCAGTTGCGGCATCCGCCAGCGCGACGATGTGCGGCAGATGCAGCGTTACCGGCCGGACTGGAAGACCGTCAAGCCGAGGTTCTGAGCTGATAGCGGGGGGGCCTGCTGCGCAGGCCAGCGGGAGCAAGCTCCTGTGGCGAGGGGATTTATCCCCGTTGGGCTGCGCAGCTGCCCCCTGGATCTGTCAGGCAGGTTTTAGGGCCGCTTCGCGCCCCAACGGGGATAAATCCCCTCGCCACAAGGCCAGTGGTATTTAGCACCAGCCAAACATCCTCCCAGCCCACCCAGCGGCCCACACCGAAAGTACCGCGCCCGTCGGCAAGGCAGTCTTACACCCAAGCTGTCGCACCCGCCAGCCTCGCCGTCTTACACCCAAACTGCCGCGCCGGGCCGGCGCTTCCAAAGCATCCGCCAATTGCCTCCAAGGCAGCGTATAACGCGCCCTGGCGCCTTTCGATAATCGCCTCCGACATCCCGTCCCCTGTTGCGGAGCGCGCCATGCACAACAATAAAAATACCCGCCAACGTTTTTTGCCTGCGGTCATCGTCGGTGTTTCGAGCCTGGGCCTGATGCCTTGGGCCAACGCCGAAATCATGCTGTACGACAAGGACCAGACCACCTTTTCCACCGACGGCTACATCAACGCCTTTTACGTCAACAGTGACGTCGACCGCGCGGGTGAGCAGTACGACCGTCGACAGGCGCGGGTCAAGATGGGTTTCTTGCCCAACTACCTGGGCTTCAACATGGGCAAGCAGGTCGATGACCTCAAGCTCGGTGCCAGGGCCTCGTTCTGGGTGACCATCAACGACAGTGAAACCAATGGCACCGACACCGCCATCGACGTGCGCCAGTTCTACGGCACCGTGGCGAACCCGGAGTGGGGTGAGGTGCTGATCGGCAAGGACTTCGGCCTGTTTGCCCGCTCCAACATCCTGCTGGACGAGTTGCTCGCCGGTTACGGTCAGGTCAGTGACAGCCTCGGTTTGGTGGACGGCGGTGGCGTCTCGTTCGGCAACATCGGCAGCGGTTATCCGTATCCGTTCCCGACCTCGCAGATCACCTATCGCACGCCGGTGATGGAGGGCTTGCGCGTGGCGGTGGGGATCATGGACCCGGTGGACACCAACGACAACAGCGCCACGGGCAAGGCCTATCAGGAAAACCCGCGCACCGAGAGCGAGATCACCTATCAGTTCGATCTGGGCGGGGCGAAGATCTACAGCTGGCTCAACGGCAGCTACCAGACCTCGGACAACACTGACTCCACCGTCGAATCGGTCACATCCAAGGGCCTGGGGTATGGTGTGCAGGCCAAGATGGGCGGGTTGTCGCTGACCGGCTCGGGGTTCCAGGCCAAGGGCATCAACCCGTTCTTCACCAACAACGCCGGTGAAGCCACCCTGCGCAATGTCGACAGCAAGGGCTACCTGTTGCAGGGCTCCTACAAGCTGGGCAAGAACCGCCTGGCGTTGTCCTACGGCAAGACCGATGACGACGGCAACGGTGTGGTGGGCAGCGGCGCCGATTACGAAACCCGGGGCGTCGCGCTGTTCCACGACATCAACGACAACCTCAAGCTCGTGGCCGAGTACAACCAGTTCGAAATCAACGGCCACGACACCAGTGCCCAGAACGAAGACACCGATACCTTCGCGGTGGGGGCGGTGCTCACCTGGTAAGGGTGCCCCCCTTCAGCTGAGGAGTGCCACGTCGGCTTTTGGGGCTGCTGCGCAGCCCAGCGGGAGCAAGCTCCTGTGGCGAGGGGATTTATCCCCGTTGGGCTGCGCAGCAGCCCCTATAAGCTTCTCATTTGATCAGGCTGATACACCGGGTTGCCCTGTCTGAGGGCTGCTGCGCAGCCAACGGGGATAAATCCCCTCGCCACAATAGTCATTCCAACTGGACACCGTCGCAGTCTTTTGTGGCAGGAAAGTTTGCTCCTGGGGGCTGCGCATCAGCCCCCTTTTTTCAGTGTGACGTCCCCTCGGCGAACTCGATCTTGTTGCCGACGTTGTACTTGCCCGACGGCTTGTTCATGGGCAGGCGCTTGATTTCCTCAAGGGTGTTGCTGTCGTAGACGATCAGCGCGCCATCGGTATCCCAAATGCTCAGCAGCAGGTAGCGACCGTCGCGAGTGAACTCGACGTGGGCGGCGGTTTTGCCGGGCATGGGCCGCAGGGTGTGGGCGATTTCCAGGGTCTTTTTGTCGATCAGGTGGATGGCATCGTTGTCCGGGCCGAAGAACACGTCGGTCCAGGCGTAGCGGGAATTGGCATGGCTGCGCAGGAAGAAACCCGGCCCCAGGGTAGGGATCTGCTTGATGACTTTCCAGGTGTCGAAGTCGATCACCGAAATCAGCCCCTTGCTGATGTTGGGTGTGGCGAACACCCAGTGTCCATCGCGTTTCCAATAGGTCCCCGAGCCCAGGTGCGGCATGCCCGGCAGCGCGATATCGGTGACAATCCGCCCCGTGTCGAGGTCGATCACCTGGCCGCCCTGGGCCTTGCGCGAGGTGGCGAGCAATTGCCGGTAATCGGGCGAGAAGGAAAAATCATCGAGGTAATCCTCGGCCTCGATACGCCTGGGCACAAAGTCCGGATTCGGGCCGGTGGACAGTTCCCAGACCTCTTTCACATCTTTCAAGGCGACGATGAAGCTGTTGCGCGGCGGCGCGGTATAGACCGCACTGACCCGCGACGCCTGGCCGTCCAGCCCCACCGTTGCAACGGTCTTGACCAGTGACAGGTCGCGGGCATCCAGCACCACCAGGTTGCCGGGCAGGGTGTTGCCCACCAGCACCCAGCGCCCGTCCTTGCTCACCGCCAGGTTGCGGGTATTGAGCCCGGCTCGCACCTCGGCGATGAGCGTGAGGTTGTGCAGGTCATACAGGCTGATCCAGCCGTCCCGGGAGGCGAAATAGACGAAGCGTCCGTCCGGCGAAAACTTCGGTCCGCCGTGCACCGCGAAATGTGAGGCGAAGCGCGCCAGGACCTCGAAACGATCGCCGTCGACGATATCGACGTGATGATCGCCAGCTTCCACCACCACGAACAGGTTCAGCGGATCGGCGTGGTGCTGGGGTTTGTCGGGCAGGGTCGCGACATCCGCCAGCAGGCGATGGCTGCGGCGAGTATCGTCCTCGCTCCAGGTCGGTTCGACGGCCGGCGGGCGTTGGAGATAGTGGGTCAGGCCATCGATCTGTGCAGGCTCCAGCACCGCGCCGAATGCCGCCATCTGGCTGGCCGGACGGCCATTTTCGATCACCTGGCGGATTTCGTCGGGCTTGATCCGGCTGAGGCTCTGGGGCAACAGCGCCGGCCCGGCGCCGCCGATGCGATTGACCCCGTGGCACTGCTGGCAGTGTTGCTGGTAGTTCTGTTCTGCCAATGCCAGGTCCGGGTCAGGCGCCGTGGCACCGTGGACGGCACCGATCCACAGTAATGGGGCAAGCCAGCCGATCCTCATGAGGCCACCCTCGCGACAGTTGGCTGGAGCGGTAGGGCCGGGTGCAGGCGGGCCGGATGCTCCAATACCTGATGGGCAAACAAGCCAACCACCTTGCCGATCACCGTCAAGGTCGGCAGGCCTTCGGCGCATGCCAGCGCCATCGCCGGCAATTGCTGGAGGGTGCCGCGCAAGACCTGCTGGTCGGGGCGTGTGCCGTTGCTGATCAAGGCCGCCGGCGTATCAGCCGCCAGGCCCGCCGCGATCAGTTGTGCGGCGATGGTGCCGAGGTTTGACAGACCCATGTAGAACACCAGGGTCTGGCTGTCATCCGCCAGGCTTTGCCAGGGCAGGGTCAAGTCACCTTCGCGTTGCAAATGACCGGTGATGAAACGACAGGAGTTGACCAGGTCGCGATGGGTCAGGGGAATGCCGGCATAGGTGCTGCAACCGGCCGCGGCGGTGATGCCGGGCACGACCTGGCAATCGATACCGCGTGCCAGCAGATACTCCAGTTCCTCGGCGCCGCGACCGAAGATGAACGGATCACCGCCCTTGAGGCGCACCACCCGCTGTCCCTGGTCGGCCAGGTCGGCCAGCAGTTCGTTGATCTGTGGCTGGGGCAGGCTGTGGCAACCGGCGGCCTTGCCGACGTAGTGGCGGGCGCAAGTCAGTGGGATCAGGCCGAGCAATTGCGAGCTGATCAAGCGGTCGTAGACCACCGCGTCGGCCTGCATCAACAGGCTCCAGGCGCGCAATGTCAGCAGGCCCGGGTCACCGGGGCCGGCGCCGACCAGGGCGACTTCACCCGGTCTGAAGGGCGATTGCAGGGCAGCGGGCAAAACGATGGAGGCAGGCATGGGACTTCCTTGGTTCGGTATCAGGTTCGCCGTCGGTTGATCAGGCGCAGGGCATCGCAACGCTGGGGATCGCGTGCAAGCCGATTTCTTCGTCGCTGAGGTGGCAGCCGGGGTCTTGGCCCCACAAATCGCCGTCGGCCCAGGCCCGGGTGCGGGTATTGCCGTTGCAGATCGCCAGCCAGCGGCATTGCCCGCAGCGACCGCCGACGGCCCGCGGGTGTTCGCGTAGCTTGAGCAGCAGGGCATCGGGGCGATCGAGCCAGAGTGTCTTGAATGGTGTCTGGCGGACATTGCCCACCGAGTGTTGCCACCAGTACGTGTCGGGGTGAACCTCGCCGGTATTGTCGATGTTGGCGATGCCGCTACCCGACGCGTTGCCGCCCCAGGCTCGCAGCATCTGCTCCAGTGCGGCGTAGTGTTGGGGCAGACGCCGGGCGACCCATTGCAGCAGCAGGATTGCATCGGCGTCGTTGTTGCCGCTGACGAAGTCACTGTCGCGGCCTTGTTCGATGTCGCCCCAGGCCCGCTCGAAGATCAAGGCCATGGCCTCGCGGCTCATCTGTTGTTGGGCATCGAGCTTGCGACTGCGCTTGCCCCGGCCGCTGTAGTTGAGGTGCGACAGGTAGAATTTCTGTACGTCGTACTCATCCATCAAATCCAGCAAGTGCGGCAACTGGGCATGGTTTTGCTGGGTGAGGGTGGTGCGCAGCCCAACCCGGATGCCTTGCTCGCGGCAAAGCCGGATGGCCGCCATGGAGCTGGCGAAGCTGCCCTTGAGCTGACGGAATTCATCGTGGGTCGCTTCCAGTCCGTCGATGCTGATGCCCACGTAATCGAAGTTCGCCGCGGCAATCTGTTCGATATTGGAAGCGTCGATCAGCGTGCCGTTGGTGGACAAGGCGAGGAAAAAACCTTTGTCGCGGGCATAAGTGCTGAGCTGGAACAGGTCCTCGCGCAACAGCGGCTCGCCGCCGGACAGGATCAACACGCGCACGCCGGCATCGTGCAGGTCGTCGATGACCTGGAGTGCCGCCGGGGTGTCCAGTTCATCGCGAAACACGCTATCGGCCGACGTTGCATAACAGTGCTTGCAGGTCAGGTTGCAGCGCCTGAGCAGGTTCCAGATCACCACCGGCGGGCGACTGCTGCCCGGTGGCGCGACGCGTGGAGCGGGGCAATGCCCGGCCAGGGCTCGCAGGTAATGGCTGATCCTCAACATAAGGCGCTCCTTCAGTCGACGTGCGGGTTCAGCGCGAGGCGGGTGACAGGCGCAGGCCGGTTTTTTTCAGGATGCGGCTGCTCACCAGCATGTCGTCGGCGGCGCAGGCGTCCCCCAGCAGGTAGCGCAGGTGTTCGCGGTAGCTGTCGATTTCTTCGCGGCTGCGGCCATGGACCATGGCGAACAGGTTGTAGCGCCAGCCGGGCTGGCGCGGGCGTCGGTAGCAATGGCTGACGAAGGGCTGCGCCCCCAGCAGGGCGCCGAGACGCGAGATGTCGGCATCGGCCACGTCCCAGACTGTCATGCCGTTGTGGCGATAGCCCAGGCGATAGTGATTGGGAACGGCGGCAATGCGGCGGATCGCGCCTTCGGCCTGCAGGCGCTTGAGCAGGTCGAGGGTGGATTCCACGCTCAGTTCCAGTTGTTCGGCCAGCCAGGCCCAGGGGTCTTCGAGCAAGGGCAGGCCGGCCTGGGTCAGTTCCACCAGGCGCAGCGCCAAGGGTGTTTCATCCAGCCGTGGCGGCGCTTGCCACAAAGACTCAGACGGGGAAATACAGGCCGACATGGTAGGTCTCCTCTTTGGGCAGGTTCAGCGGCACCAGGCCGGTCAGGTGTTCGATGCGCAGCAGGGTGTCGTCGATCGCCTGTTCGCTGGGGCAGGCGAGCACGAACCACATGTTCCAGGTGTGCTCGCGGCGGTAGTTGTGGGCGACCTCGGGCATGTCCGCGAGCAGCTCGGCGATGGCCTCGAAGCGCGGTTCGGGCACCGCCAGCGCCGCCAGGGTGAACGCACCGCCCAGGCGATCGATATCGAACATCGGGCCGAAGCGGGTGAGTACACCGTCGTTGAGCAACTCATGCAGGCGATCGAGCAATTCGCTACTGCTGCTGTCCAGCTCTTGGGCCAGGACCTGCCAAGGGTGACGCACCAGCGGCAGGCCCAGTTGCAGGCGATTGATCAGGCGGCGGTCCAGGTCATCCATCGATATCGGCTCCGACCGGGGCGGCGTAACGTGCGCCGCATTGCTTGAACAGGTGCGTGCTGAACAGCAACTGGTGGGGCAAGTCGTCCAGCCGATGTTCTTCAAGCAGCGCCTGGATCTGGGCCTCGACACGGTCGCGCTGGCGACCATGGATCATGCAGAACAGGTTGTACTGCCACTGGGGCAAGCGCCTGGGGCGTTGGTAGCAAAGGCTGATGCCGGGCGCTTGCCCGAGGCGACGCCCGACTTCATCGATCAAGGCGTCTGGCACGTCCAGCACGAGCATGGCGTTGGCGGCAAACCCCAAGGCGCGATGGTTGACCACCAGGCCGACACGGCGGAACAGCCCCTGTTCATGCCAATGCTGTACCTGTTCGAGCACCTGTTGCTCGCTGGCCTCGATCTGCTCGGCCAGGGCCTGGAAGGGGCGCGATGTCAGGGGCAGGCCGGTTTCCAGCAAACGGCGCAGTGCCAGTGACTGTTGTTCGTTCAGGGCGTTTTTCATGGGGTGGCCTCCAGGGCAAAGCCCAGGTCGATGCGATAGGCGGTCAGCATGGGCAGGTCCAGTGGCGTGAGACCGGTGTCGTTCTCCAGTTCCTGGAGGATGTTTTCCAGGTGGGCGCGATTGGGGCCGGTCAGCACGAACCAGAGGTTGTAGCGATGTTCGCGGGCATAGTTGTGATTGACTTCCGGGTATTGGCTGATGCGTGCCGCCACCTGGTGCAAGCGCTCTTCGGGTACGGCCAGAGCGGCCAGGGTGCTGGCCCCGGCCCGGGTGTGTTCGAACACCGGGCCGACCCGCGACAAGGTCCCGGCCACTTGCAGGTGTTGCAGGCAGTCGATGACCTGGGCTTCGCTGCAGCCCAAGGTCTGGGCCATGGCCCGATAGGGCTCGGCGCACAACGGCAGGCCATGCTGGAATTGATCGATCAGGCGCCGGGCCAGTGAGCTGGAGGTCATGGTCAGTACCCCGGCTTGTGCGCGCGGCTGCTGAAGAAAATGCCGCTGGGGCTGAGGGCCGGCAGGCTGCTCAGGCGCTCGAGCCGATACGGGTTCCAGACCTGGACCTCGCCACCGTCCCGGGCAGACAACCACAACTGGTCACCCCGCGCGGTGAACTCCATGTGCAGCACCGCCGGGCCTGGCCGCAGATCCGCGACGATGGCGTGGGTCTGGGTGTCGATGACCTGGACGCGGTCGTTGTCCGGGTAGGCGAAGTTGACCCACAGCTGCCGACCGTCCGGACGCGCCGTGACGAACACCGGCTGACCGGCCACGGCGATGGCGTCGGTCTGTCGCCAATCCTGGGCGTTCATCACCAACACCTGGTGATGCCCGACCGCAGGCACGAAGGCTTGCTGGTCGGCCATGGCCCAGCCTTCCAGATGCGGCATCTTGTACACCGGGAGCCGCTCCTGGCCGCGACCGTAATGCCCCAGTACCCGTTTCACCCCAAGCTCCGGGTGCCAGAGATCGAGTTGGGCCATGCCGTCTTCACCGAACAGCCCGGCCATGTAATAACGCCCGTCCGGGGTGATCAGGGCATCGTAGGGTTGCTGGCCGATAGCGGTGAAACGTTCGATGCGCGGGGTGAGGCCTTGGCTGAAGTCGGCGGTCCAGATCTCACCCGTGTCGAACAGGCTGAACACGAAGCGTTGCCCCGGCGCGTCCACCAAGCCCACCACCCGTGAACGCTTTTGTCCGCCGGGCAATGGCGTGGCCGGGATGTCGGCGACCTGTTCCAGGGTCTGGGCATCGAATACCTTGACGCCGCCGGGCTCGTAGTTGGAGACGGCGATCAGCTTGCCGTCCTGGCTGATTGCACCGCCGATGCTGTTGCCACCCTGGATGATGCGCCGCTCGATGCGCGCACTCAGCAGGTCGACTTTACTCAGGCCTCCATCGCGACCGAACACGTAGGCGTAGCGTTGGTCGCGGGAGAACACCACCGAGGCGTGGGACAAGTCGCCCAGGCCCTCGACGCGGCCCAGGGCGGTGCGGGTGTCGCTTTCAATGATTTGCAGGCTGCCGGTGGCGCGCTCCACCACCACGCCCAAATCGCCGGTGCCGCGAAGCGGTGTCTGGGCGCAACCGCAGAGCAGCAGGGCGATGGCGGTGCAGGAGAGGACAGAACGGATCATGAGGCGGGTTTTCCTTGAAGGAGCCGGTCCACCAGCCAGCGAATGTCGTCGGGCGCAAGCAACGGTGCCCAACCGGGCATGGCGCTGCCGGGCCGTCCGAGGGTGACGGTGGCGATGAGGCTGTCGCGGGATTTTCCGGCCAGGGCTTCGTGGGTCAGGGGTGGGCCGAGGCCGCCGGTCATGTACAGGCCGTGGCAGGCGCCACAATCCTGGTCCAGCAGGTGTTGCAGTTGGGCCTGGCGCTGGTGGTCGGGAGCGGCCAGCACGCAGGACGAAAAGACTAAGAGGAGAGCCGTCATCGAGATTGCAGCGCTGTGTCGTTCCATGACGCCTCCTGAATTAAAGTGGTGCGTGGTCCTGTGGCGAGGGGATTTATCCCCGTCGGGCTGCGAAGCAGCCCTAAAGCCTGACATCGCGGTGTGTCAGGCAGATGGGGGCTGCTCTCCTGGGGGCTGCTTCGCAGCCCGACGGGGATAAATCCCCTCGCCACAGAGGTGTGCTCCTTGAGCGTTATTTAAGGGTCAAGACCCACGCCGCCAGGATATTGGCTTCCTCTTCCGTCACCGGGTTGGCCGGCATCGGCATCGGTCCCCAGTTGCCTTGCGTACCTTCCTTGATGTGCTTGGCGAGCAGATCCTGTGCTCCGGGGACGCCGGCGTTTTTCGCCGCGACGTCCTTGAGCGCCGGGCCCACCACCTTGGTGTCAATGGAGTGGCAGGCCGCGCAGGGCTTGCTCTTGAACAGCGTCGGGCCGTCTTGTGCCAACGCCGGCAGGCTGTAGGCGGCAGTCAAGGCCAGGGCAATCAGAATAGGCTTCATGGTTTTTCCTCTTATTGATGGGGCTCAATAGATGTCGTGTTGGGTGTTGTAGACGTTGAATTTCCCCGTCGGGGTGATCAGGCGTTTGTCCTTGATCACGTTCTTGACCTTGAGGGTCTTGTCGTCGATCACCACCAGGGCCGACTCGTCTTCCTGACCACTCCAGACCGAGAACCAGACCTCGTCGCCGGCCTTGTTGTATTCCGGTTGCACCACACGCAGCGCGCCTTTCTTGATACCGGCGTACTCGGCAATCGGCAGCACGGTGTAGCCGGCGTCGAGCTTGTCGATGTTGAACACCGCTACCGACTGGCTGAGCTTGGCGTCGGGGCTGAGGGTGGTGTCGACATACAGATGACGAGACGCGGGGTGAGTCTTGATGAACAGCGAACCACCACCCTGGCCCTGGAGCGAACCGACCTGTTTCCAGGCGTATTGCGGGTGATTGACCGGGTCGGTGCCGATCAGCGAAACGCCGGCATCGCCCAAGTGGCTGGTGGCCCAGACCGGTCCGTAGAGGGGGTGGTTGAAGTTGGCGCCGCGGCCCGGGTGCGGGGTCTTGCCTACGTCCACCAGGGCGGTGAGCTTGCGTTCCTTGGAGTCGATCACCGCGACCTTGTTGGAGTTGTTGGCGGCCGTCATGAAGTAGCGATGGCTGCTGTCCCAACCGCCGTCATGCAGGAACGGCGCGGCGTCGATGCTGGTGATGGTGAGGTTCTTGATGTCCTGGTAATTGACCAGCATCACCTTGCCGGTTTCCTTGACGTTGACGATGAACTCCGGCCACTCGTGGGAGGCGATGATGGCCGCGACCCGAGGCTCGGGATGGTACTGCTGGGTGTCGACGGTCATGCCGCGGGTCGAGACAATCTGCTTGGGCTCCAGGGTCTCGCCGTCCATGATGGTGAACTGCGGCGGCCAGTACGAGCCGGCGATGGTGTACTTGTCTTCGTAGCCCTTGAACTTGGAGGTTTCCACCGAGCGGGCCTCGATGCCCACCTTGATTTCCGCGACCTTGGTCGGTTCTTTCGGCCACAGGTCGATCATGTCGATCTTGGCATCCCGGCCGATCACCAACAGGTAGCGACCCGACGCCGAGATGCGCGAGATGTGCACCGCATAACCGGTGTCGATCAGCTTGACGATCTTTTTGCTGTCGCCGTCGATCAGGGCGATCTTGCCGTCGTCGCGCAGGGTCACCGAGAACAGGTTCTGCAGGTTGAGCGTACTGATCTGTTTGGTCGGCCGGTCTTCGGGCTTGACCAGCACTTTCCAGGTCTTGCGGGTTTCGGCCATGCCCCATTCCGGTGGCGTCGGCGGGGTGTGTTGGATGAACTTGGCCATCACCGTGATCTGGTCTTTGGTCAGGGCATTGGAGGTGCCCCAGTTCGGCATGCCGGCGGCCGAACCGTAGGTGATCAGCGCCTCCAGGTAGGCTTGGCCGCGCGATTGGGTGATGTCAGGTGTCAGCGGCTTGCCGGTGGCGCCTTTGCGAAGCACACCGTGGCAACCGGCGCAGCGCTGGAAGTAGATTTCCTTGGCCGTGTCGAAGTCGGCCTGGCTCAGGTCGGGCGCGCCTTCGGTCTTGACCACGCGGGGTTGCTCCGGCGCGGCGGTTTGGTCGGCGAAGGCGTGGGTGGCGGCCAGCGCTGTACACAGCGCCGTGACCCGCAGGGCCCACGATTTTTTGTGGCTGATCAGCATTCCATTTCTCCTCAGGCGTGACCCGCGCTGCGCTGTAATTGACGTTCGGCGCGCAGGTTCTTGGTGCGGTGCAAGGCTATGCCCAGGCCGGTGCTTAGCCGCTTGACGGCGATCAAGTTTGCCGGCCGCGGCCCTTGCCAGGTTGTCGCAGGGCACCGTAGCGTGGCCTGCAATCGTGTTGTCCGAGCAGGCCTTGCCATGAACGCTATCCATACTTTGCAGCACCCCGACGAACCCTTTTATCAACCCCAGGACAACGAGCAGGCGATGTTCGAACAGGCCTGGCATCACGGCATGCCGGTGCTGATCAAAGGCCCGACCGGCTGTGGCAAGACCCGTTTCGTCCAGCACATGGCCCACCGCCTGAAACTGCCGCTGTACACCGTGGCCTGCCACGATGACTTGAGCGCGGCCGACCTGGTGGGGCGTCATCTGATCGGCGCCCAGGGCACCTGGTGGCAGGACGGGCCCTTGACCCGGGCGGTGCGCGAGGGCGGTATCTGTTATCTGGATGAGGTGGTCGAAGCGCGCCAGGACACGGCCGTGGTGTTGCACCCGCTGGCCGATGATCGTCGGCAGCTGTACCTGGAACGCACCGGCGAAGTGCTGCAGGCGCCGCCGTCCTTCATGCTGGTGGTGTCGTACAACCCCGGTTACCAGAACCTGCTCAAGGGCATGAAACCCAGCACTCGCCAGCGTTTCGTGGCGATGCGCTTTGGCTATCCGGCGGTGGCCGATGAAGAGCGCATCGTTGCCCGCGAGGCGGGCGTCGATCTGGCCCTGGCGGCTCAGGTGGTGCGATTGGGGCAGGCGCTGCGCCGGCTCGATCAGCATGACCTGGAGGAAGTTGCCTCGACGCGCCTGCTGATTTTCGCCGCGCGCATGATCGGCTCCGGCATGGACCCGCGCCAGGCCTGCCTGGCGTGCCTGGCCGAGCCATTGAGTGACGACCCGCAGACCGTTGCCGCGTTGATGGATGTGGTCGATGTCCACTTTGGCTGAAACCGTTGCCGTGCCCCGACGTTTGCCCGGGGACCTGGCGATGTGGTTTTTCATCCTCGCCGAGTTGTCGGTGTTCGCGTTGTTGATCCTGACGTTCACCGGCGCCCAGGCGTTGTACCCACAGACTTTCAGCGAAGGCCGGCAATTGCTGGACCGCTCCACGGGCCTGGCGATGACCCTCAGCCTGCTGACGGCCGGGTTGTTCGCCGCCCTGGCCCAGGAGCAGGTCAGGCAGGACCGGCCACGTCGGGGGGCGTTGTTGCTGTGGGTGGCGTTGCTGCTTGCTTCGGGCTATGTGGGGATCAAGCTCACGGAGTATGCCCATCTGTTGGCGAACGGCCTGGGGATGGAGCACGACACCTTCTTCACTTTGTACTGGATCCTCACGGGGTTTCATTTCCTCCATGTGCTGCTGGGCATGGTGATCCTTGGCTGGCTGGCCGAGGGCTGCCGGCGCCGTCGCCATGGGGCGCAGCGCAACAGTGGGCTGGAATCCGGCGTGCTGTATTGGCACATGGTCGACCTGGTCTGGGTGCTGTTGTTCCCGGTGGTCTACATCCTTGATTGAGCGGAGGTGCTCATGTCGACTTCCCGTGTCTTGATTGCTTGCTGGATGACACTGGCCGTGCTGAGCACCGGCACCGTTGCCCTGGGCCAGATCGCGGCTACCGGGCTGGTGTCCATCGCCATCCTGGTGGTCGCGGTGACCAAGGCCTGGCTGATCGCCGACGGCTTCATGGAACTGCGCCATGCACCGCGATTGTGGCGTGGGTTGATATTGAGCTGGGCGGTGCTGTTGGCGAGTGTAATAGGGATCGTCATCACACCCGCCTGAACCTGTGAACACAGAACCCCTGTGGCGAGGGGATTTATCCCCGCTGGGGCGCGAAGCGGCCCCGACATCCTGTCTGATACACCGCAGTAGCCGATACATTTGGGGCTACTTCGCAGCCCAGCGGGGATAAATCCCCTCGCCACAAAATAATCCCCTGCCACAAAAGCTCATCTGACTTTCGGGCTGTGTTGGAACAACCCACCAAAACCATCGGAGATTCTTGATCGCCATCAAGCGGTTTCCGATCCCTCGCTTCCTAGAATGGACACGCCAAGCAATGAGGAAGTGACCATGTCAGATACTTTCACCAAAGGCATGGCCAGGAATATTTATTTCGGGGGAAGCATCTTCTTTTTCCTGATATTCCTGGCCCTGACCTACCACACGGAACAGACCTTTCCAGAACGCAGCAACCAGGCGCAATTGACGGAATCGGTGATACGCGGCAAGGGCGTCTGGGAGCGCAATAACTGCATCGGCTGCCATACCCTGCTGGGCGAGGGCGCGTACTTTGCGCCGGAGCTGGGCAACGTGGTCAACCGTCGCGGTGGCGATGAAGCCTTCAAGCCGTTCCTGCAGGCCTGGATGAAAATGCAGCCGCTGAACGTTCCGGGGCGTCGGGCCATGCCGCAGTTCAACCTGAGCGAGCAGGAGGTCGACGATATCGCCGAGTTCCTCAAATGGAGCTCGAAAATCAATACCAATGGCTGGCCGCCAAACAAGGAGGGCTGAGAGATGAGCATGGCTAATCCGCATCTGAAATTCGCCTCGCAGGCCGTCGCCAAACCCTACTTCGTATTTGCCCTGATGCTGTTCCTGGGGCAGGTGTTGTTCGGTTTGATCATGGGGCTGCAATACGTGGTCGGCGACTTCCTGTTCCCGCTGATCCCTTTCAACGTGGCCCGCATGGTCCACACCAACCTGCTGATCGTCTGGCTGCTGTTCGGCTTCATGGGCGCGGCGTATTACCTGATACCGGAGGAGGCCGACCGCGAACTGCATAGCCCGAAACTGGCGCTGTTGCTGTTCTGGGTGTTCGCCGCCGCTGGCGTGGCGACGATCCTGGGCTATCTCTCGGTGCCTTATGCAACGCTGGCGAAGTTCACCGGCAACGACTTGCTGCCGACGATGGGGCGCGAGTTCCTGGAGCAGCCGACCATCACCAAGATGGGCATCGTGGTGGTGTGCCTGGGGTTCCTCTACAACATCGGCATGACCCTGCTCAAAGGTCGCAAGACCACGGTCAGCATGGTAATGATGACCGGGCTGATCGGCCTGGCGGTGTTCTTCCTGTTCTCCTTCTACAACCCGGAAAACCTCGCTCGCGACAAGTTCTACTGGTGGTGGGTGGTGCATCTTTGGGTCGAAGGCGTCTGGGAACTGATCATGGGTTCGATGCTTGCCTTCGTCCTGATCAAGATCACCGGCGTGGACCGCGAAGTGGTCGAGAAGTGGCTCTACGTGATTATCGCCATGGCGCTGATCACCGGCATCATCGGCACCGGCCACCACTTCTTCTGGATCGGCGCACCCGAGGTCTGGCTGTGGGTGGGCTCGATCTTCTCGGCGATGGAACCGCTGCCGTTCCTGGCGATGGTGGTCTTCGCCTTCAGCATGGTGAAAAACCGTCGTCGGCAACACCCGAACCGCGCCGCCACGTTGTGGGCCAAGGGCACCACGGTCACCGCGTTCTTCGGTGCGGGCGTCTGGGGTTTCCTGCACACCCTGGCACCGGTCAACTACTACACCCATGGTTCGCAACTGACTGCGGCCCACGGTCACCTGGCCTTCTACGGCGCCTACGCAATGATCGTGATGACGCTGATCAGCTACGCCATGCCACGCTTGCGTGGGTTGGGTGAAGCAGCGGACGAACGTTCCCAGCGGTTGGAGATCTGGGGCTTCTGGTTGATGACCTTGTCGATGGTGATGATCACCTTGTTCCTCACAGCTGCCGGTGTGGTCCAGGTGTGGTTGCAGCGGTGGATGACGGATGGCAGTGCCTTGCCATTCATGGCCACGATGGATCATTTGAAGCCGCTGTTCTGGGCACGACTGGTCAGCGGTATCGGGTTCCTGGCCGGGTTGCTCTGCTACCTGTTCAGCTTCCGTCAACGTGGCCGTGCGGCCCTGCGGGCACCGGCGGCGGTGGTGCCGTCATGAGTCACCACAGTGGTTAGTCCGGACCCATTTGTGGCGAGGGGATTTATCCCCGCTGGGCTGCGAAGCAGCCCCAAAATGTCTGCTACTGCGGTGTATCAGACAGGATGTAGGGGGCCGCTTCGCGCCCCAGCGGGGATGAATCCCCTCGCCACAATGGGTTCGGCTTAAGAGGATAATAACCATGGCATTCACCCTGGAGCTGGAAGAATGGGTCGGCAGTGTCTGGCACCGTTTCATCACCCGCCGGGCCAGTGCTGATTTTCCTGAGGCCCGGGTCGAGCTGGTGCCCCGGCAACGCTCGTTGCAGGTGCTGTTTCGCGCCACTGGCGGTGCGCCTCATCTGGGGGTGGAAGCGGTCAGCGACCGCGACCTGTTGTTGCGTCGCAACCTGTTGCAGCAAATTGCCGGCACCTGCAAGCAAGTACCCCTGGCCTGTTGCGATGGCGATAACCTGCGGCTGCCGGCGAGCCTGGCGACGTTCCCCGATGTCGGGCTCAACGAAGAGCTGTATCGCTGGCTCGCGTTGCTGGCCGCGCAGTCGGGGCCGATGAAGCACTGGGGACGGGACAATCAGCGCTGGACCCTGGCGGTGTTGAAGCGCTACCCGGCGCTGCGCCCTCGCTACCGGCGACTGGTGGAGGCGCACCTGTCCCTGCGCCCCGATCCGGCCACGCTCAACCCGGCCGAAGCCGCCTTGGAGCGGGCGTTGTGCCAAGCCTTGCGCGAACCGGGCAGTGTGGAACATTTTCCACGCAGCGAGCGGGCGGCCTGGCCGTTGCCGCTGTGGCTCTACCCATCCCAACACCTGGCCAATCCCCAGGCCGCCAACTTTGAGGAGTCCGAGCAATACCTGGCGACGCCGCCCGGTGAACAGCAGGGCGGGCGCAAGCGCGCCGAGCGAATCGATGACACCACCCGTGACGGTGGGCTGCTGATCGTGCGCCTGGAAAACCTGTTCAGTTGGACCGAACACGTGGACCTGGATCGCTGGGCGGATGACAGCGAAGACCCGGACGCCGCTCGCGTCGCCGAGGACCTGGACCAATTGACCTTGTCACGTACCCGCATACGCAAGGGCGGTGGTTTGAAACTGCACCTGGACCTGCCGCCGGCCGATGTGGATGACCTGCCGTTGGGCGCAGGCGTCCTGTTGCCGGAATGGGATTACCGCAAGCAACGACTGCAGGACGACTTCGTCAGCCTGCAAACCTTTACCCCACGCGATTGCCAGCCCCAGCCGTTGCCCGCACGCCTGCGAAGCTCGGCCCAGCGCTTGCGTCGCCAGTTCGAACACTTGCGCAACGATCGCCAATGGCTGCGCCAGCAAACCCAAGGCACGGAACTGGACCTGCAAGCCTGGCTGGATTTCCACGTCGAACGCCAGCACGGGCAGTGCAGTGAACGCGGGCTGTTCATGGACCAGCGCCAGACCCGCCGCGACCTGGCCTGCCTGCTGTTGGCCGACCTGTCGATGTCTACCGATGCCCACCTCAACGACGAACACCGGGTGATCGACGTGATTCGCGACAGCCTGTTGCTGTTCGGCGAAACCCTGTCGGTGCTGGGGGACGATTTTGCCTTGTACGGGTTCTCTTCCTTGCGCCGCCAGCAGGTGCGCATGCATGAACTCAAGGCCTTCGACCAGCGTTATGACGACCACACCCGGGGGCGGATCCAAGGGCTCAAGCCCGGTTACTACACGCGCATGGGCGCGGCGATTCGCCAGGCCACGCAACGGTTGGCGGGCTGCAAGCGGCGGCGCAAATTGTTGTTGCTGCTCAGTGACGGCAAGCCCAATGACCTGGACCTCTACGAAGGGCGCTACGGTGTGGAAGACACCCGCCAGGCAGTGCTGGAAGCCCGGCGCCAAGGGCTGACGCCGTTCTGCATTACCATCGATCGCGAAGCGGGGGATTACCTGCCGTACATGTTCGGGGCCAACGGCTACACCTTGATTCGCCAGCCCGAGCAACTGCCGCTGCGTTTACCGCAGTTGTACCGGCAATTGACTCAGGATTGAGGGCTCAGGCGATGCTGCGCGGCAGCCAGAAGAACATGCCGAAGCAGAAGATCGTCAAGCCGACACAGAACCAGGTGAAGCGTCGCAACCGACGCTCGCTGGCCTTTGCGGCCTCGACTGGCAGGGGCATGCCGCACTGGCGACATTCGGTTTCGTGTATCGGGTTGGCTTGTTGGCAATACAGGCAAGTGGGCTGCGCGCTCATTCGAATTGCTCCAGGCGCAGGCGATCGAGAATGGCGATCTGGCGACCGTCCTGGGTGATGATTTTTTCATCGATCAGGCGTCGGATGATCCGCGAGAAGGTTTCCGGCTGGATCGACAAGTGCCCGGCGATCAACTGCTTGGCCATCGGCAATTCGAACTGGCTGTCCACGGTTTGCAGGCGCACCAGTTGCGTCAGCAGGTAGCGCACCACGCGGTGAGTGGCGTTCTTCAGTGACAGGGTTTCAATCTCGTTGACCCGTTGATGCAGGCGTACACAGAGCTTGCCGAGCAGGGCGAAGGTCAGCCGGCTGTTGCTTTGCAGCAGACGCATGTAGGTAGCGTTGGACAGCCGGTATACCTGGGTCGGGCCGACGGCTTCAGCGGACGCGACGTAGTTGGGGGTGTCCATCAGCATCATGGCTTCGGCGAAGGTCTGGCGCTCGCCGATCACCTCGAAGACCTTTTCCTGGCCATCCGGGGTCAGCCGGTAGATTTTCACGGCACCGGAAATCACGAAGTAAAACGCCTGCGCCGGCTCTCCCTGGCGGAACAGCGGATCGCCCCGGTCGATGTTCAGCAGTTGGCTGTTGCTCATCAATTCGTTGAGCTCTTCTTCGTTCAACGGCTCGAACAGGTGATGGCTGCGCAGAATCTGGTGATGGACGCGGTGGAGCACCATGGCATGGAATCCTTGTAAGGGTGAAAGAGGTGGTCGGGGTCAGACCAGGCTCAGGGACAGGCCGCTGGCTAGCGCCACGACGCAGGAGAGCAAGACGAACCAGGTAAACGGCAGAACGACGGATTTCATGGGTGACCCCGACAAGAAAGGTGATGCCGTGCTTGAGCAAGAGACGGGCCATGCCTGCTGGCGTTGATTCATGGGACGTTAGAGTTAGTGAGGGTAAAAATGACCCTGGCACAATCGGGTTAAAACAACCACGAAAGGGTCATAAGTACCCCGTTAGGCTACAGTCCCTGTGGGAGCGAGCTTGCTCGCGATGGCGTCGGATCAGTCAGTATTGAGTTGTCTGGCCCACCGCCATCGCGAGCAAGCTCGCTCCCACAGGGGGGTAAGGGTATTTAGCGAATCGCTCGACCCGGTTCGGCAAGCCCCTTGCAAGTACCTGTCCGAGGCGAGAGGTTGCCGATGAGCTGGCTTGATCTGAGACAAGGCCGGCCGGCGTCGATAGCCGATCATTCGAACCCTGATTTGTCGTACCTCGCTGGCGGTTCAGCGAGGCAAAGGAGTGGTGTATGCAAGTGCTTGACCGTCGCAAGGCCATGGCCATTTTGCCGTTGTGGCGCCTGGCGTTCCGGCCATTCTTTTTGGCCGGGTGTGTATTGGCGCTGTTGGTCGTTCCACTTTGGCTCGCGGCGTTCACCGGGCGCTTGTCGACCTGGCAGCCGGCCGGCGGCTGGTTGGCCTGGCATCGGCATGAACTGTTGTTCGGTTTCGGCCTGGCGATCATTGCCGGGTTCCTGCTGACGGCGGTGCAAACCTGGACCGGAATCCCCGGCCTCAGCGGCAAGCGCCTGGCAACGCTGGCGTTGTTGTGGCTGGGCGCGCGGCTGGCCTGGTTGATGGATGCGCCCTGGCCGTTACTGACGCTGCTGGAGCTGGGTTTTGCCCTGGCGGTCGCCGCGCTGATGGGCGTGATGTTGTGGCGTGTGCGGCAGAAGCGCAATTACCCAATTGTGCTGGTATTGCTGCTGTTGGCCGCCGCCGATGCGTTATCCGTATACGGCCTGGTGCAACACAACGAGGGCTTGCAACGCCAGAGCGTGCTCACCGGCCTGTGGCTGGTGGCGGCGATGATGGGGTTGATCGGCGGGCGCGTGATTCCATTCTTCACCCAGCGCGGCCTCGGTCGGGTCGAGGGCGTTACCCCTTGGCCATGGCTCGATCGCCTGTTGCTGGCAGGGGCGGCGCTGGTGGCGTTGTTGTATGCCTTCGGTCCTGCGCTGGTGGCCAGCGTCTGGGTCGGCCTGTTGTTCGCCGCGTTGGCGGTGGGCCACGGGATTCGGCTGGTGCGTTGGCATGATCGGGATTTGTGGCGGGTACCGCTGCTGTGGTCGTTGCACCTGGCCTACGCCTGGCTGGCGGTGGCTTGCCTGGGCATGGCGCTGTGGCACTTCGGCGTGCCAGTGAACCCGAGCCTGGCGGTGCATGGCCTGACCATCGGTGCCATGGCCGGGTTGATCCTGGCGATGGTTGCCCGTGTCAGCCTGGGCCATACCGGGCGCCCCCTCGAACCGCCGGCGGGCATGACCCTGGCGTTCATCCTGCTGAACCTGGCGTGCCTGAGCCGCGTGCTGTTGGTGCTGCTGTTGCCGTTGGCCGGGCTGTGGCTGGCGGCGCTGTGTTGGACACTGGCGTTCGGTCTATACGCCTGGCGCTATGGGCCGATGCTGCTCAAGGCTCGGGTGGATGGGCATCCGGGATGAGCCGACTGGGCAGGGGGAATCGATAATGTACGGGGTCTTGCTGGTTACCCACCTGTTGGCGGCCATCGCCTTCATTGGCACGCTGTTTTTCGAGGTCTTCATCTGGCATGACGCCCGTCGGCCGTTGGCCCAAGGCGTCAAGGACGCCGCCGACCAGGCCATCGCCCAGCGCTCGCGCCGCGTGCTGCACGGCGTCGTGCTGGTGCTGTACGGCGCCGGCATGGCCCTGGCCTGGCAGCATCGCGGCGCATTGAGCCAGCCGTTGAGCAACAGCTTCGGCCTGCTGCTGTGCCTGAAGATCCTGCTGGCCCTGAGCATCATCGGCCACTATTTGTGGCTGGCGTACTGGCTCAAGCGCGGTCGCCTGACGCCGAACCGAGCCTGCTGGTTGCGCCGCAGTATCCTGGGGCACATGGTGTTGATCGTGGTGTTGGCCAAGGCGATGTTCTATTGGCAGTTTTGAGCAGGGATGAGAGCAACGAATGCCTGTGGGAGCAAGCTTTGCTCCCACAGGCATAATGGGCAATGTTTGTGAGAGTTAACGGGCAGGCTTCATCGCATTGACGAACAACACATTGTTTTCCAGGTGGATGTGCTGCATCAGGTCATCACGAAACTCCACCAACCCGCGATACAGGGCGCGCCAGGTGTTGCAGGCGTCGGCGGGCGGGGTGATCTGGTCGGTCAGGGCAAGCATGGTTTCAAGGGCTTCACCGTGCTGGTCGTGTTCGTAGCGCAGCACCTGGATCGGCGCCGAGGCCCGTTCGCCCAGGCCTTGTTGCAACATCGGGAACAGCACCTGTTCTTCCTTGAGCATGTGGCCTTCGAGTTCCTGATACATGTCCTGCAAGTGATCGGCCAGGCCGTTCGGGCAACTGGGTCGCGCACCGTGGACCTGCTCGACGCGCCGGGCCAGGCGGATCAGTTCCGGCAGCTGTTCGCGATGGCGTGCGTGGTAGCGCTCCAGGATGTGGGCAATCAAGGTCGCCTGGGGTTCGTCGCGCCAGTCATGGCCCAGCTCTCCGGCGGCTTGCAAGGTGCGCAGGGCGTCGGCGATCAGCAGCGGGTTCAGGCCTTTGCCCAGCGCCGCTTCACGCAAGGACTTTTGCCCGCCGCAGCAGAAGTCGAGGTTGTAATGATGGAAGGTACGGGTTGCACCGGGAATATCGCAGGCCAGTTGACCGAGGCTTTGTTCCAGCAAATCGAGGCTCATCATGTTTCCTTGGGGTTGAATCCCGGCAGGGACGGATGAACGGACTTTGCAGTCGACGTGCCAGTTTCAACTGATTGAAAATAAAGCATTAAATTTTTGGCAGGGTGATTGTCACCCTGACTGTTGAGGGTCAAACGAACCCTGGAGGGTCATCACTACCATGCTGCGTGAAAGCCTGGCCGCCGACCTGATCGTCGAGCTGCCCAATGCGGTGCGATTGCAGCGCCTGGTGCAGACCCTGCGCGAATACTTCAACAGTGGCGCCGTGGGGTTGTTGCGCCTGGACGACGACAGCCTCAGGCCCGTGGCGACCGTGGGCTTGGTCCACGAGGCGCTGGGCCGACGGTTCGCGATTGCCCAACACCCACGCCTGGCGGCGATCATGGCTTCGCGCGAACCCACTTGGTTCGAGCCCGACAGTCGCTTGCCGGACCCTTATGACGGCTTGCTCGACAACCATGTCGGCGAGCCGCTGCCGGTGCACGACTGCATGGGCGTAAGCCTGTATGTGGAAGGCCGGCTCTGGGGCGCGATCACCCTCGATGCGTTACACGCCGGCACCTTCGACAGCCGCGCCCGGGAGGAACTCAAGCGCTGCACCTTGCAGATCGAAGCCGCGGTGCGGGTCACCCGGCTCGAGCAGGAAAACCGCAGCCTGCGGGCCTCGCGCAGCGACTCGGCGGACCTGCGCCTGCCGGCCGAGGAGGGCGAAATCCTCGGCCGTAGCGAGGGGCTGCAACAGTTGCTCAACGAGTTGGATGTACTGGCCGACTCCGAACTGCCGGTGCTGTTGCTGGGCGAAACCGGCGTGGGCAAGGAATTGTTCGCCCGGCGTCTGCATCGCTTGTCCCGGCGTGGCCACAAGCCATTGGTCCAGGTCAATTGCGCGGCGTTGCCGGAGTCCCTGGCGGAAAGTGAATTGTTCGGCCACGTCAAAGGCGCGTTCTCCGGCGCGACGACTGACCGCGCCGGGCGTTTCGACGCGGCCAACGGCGGTACGCTGTTTCTCGACGAGGTCGGCGAGTTGCCGTTGAGCGTGCAGGCCAAGTTGCTGCGCACCCTGCAGAACGGCGAGATCCAGCGCCTGGGGGCGGACAAGCCGCTGCACGTCGATGTGCGGATCATCGCCGCCACCAACCGGCACCTGCCCGACAGCATTCGCGATGGCCTGTTTCGCGCCGACTTGTACCACCGACTCTCGGTCTACCCGGTGCCGATCCCTCCGTTGCGCGAGCGTGGTCACGATGTGTTGATGCTGGCCGGGCACTTCCTCGAACTGAACCGCACACGCCTGGGCTTGCGTGGCTTGCGCCTGTCACCGGCGGCTGAACAGGCGCTGCTGGCGTACTCCTGGCCGGGCAACGTGCGGGAGCTGGAACATGTGATCAGTCGCGCGGCGTTGAAGCAACTGAGCCGGGGCGCCAGTCGCAGCTTGATCATGACCTTGGAGCCGCAGGTGCTGGATCTGGATGTCAATGCCAGCGCCGTCACGGCCCAGGCGTTGCCGGAGAGGCCCCTGGAAGCGCTCGATGTGCCGTTCCAGCCCTTGGGTGAGGCGGTTGATGCTTGTCAGCGACAGGCGATCCTCACGGCTCTGGAGCGTTGCGGGCAGAACTGGGCGGGGGCGGCGCGGTTGTTGGAGGTTGATCCGAGTAACTTGCATAAGCTGGCGCGGCGGTTGGGGCTCAAGTAGCCGTTGATCGGTTAGACCGCGTTGCCTTCATCGCGAGCGAGCTTGCTCGCGATAGCACCCTTCAACTCACCACAAGAACCACCATTGACAACGATCAAGGCCCGCCACCGACGCAGAATCCACACTGGCCCAAACCCATCGTGGAGATCACCGTCATGCCCCTTTCCCTGGCCAAAATGCGCCGCCAGTACACCCTCGATGGCCTGGATGAAGTCCAGGCACCCGACGACCCCATGGCTTTGTTCAGGCTCTGGATGCAGCAAGCCCGAGACACCGAAAGCCCGCCGGTGGAAGCCAACGCCATGGCTTTGGCGACGGTGGATGAGCAGGGCCGGCCTCACTGTCGGGTGTTGTTGCTCAAGGGCTTCGACGCCCAGGGCTTTTCGTTTTTCGGCAACTACGACAGCGCAAAGGGACAGAACCTGGCGGCCAACCCGTGGGCGGCCATGACGTTTTTCTGGCCGGGGCTGGAGCGGCAAGTGCGGATTGAAGGACAGGTCTGCAAGCTTGATCCGGCGTTGTCGGATGCCTATTTCGAATCCCGTTCCGTCGCCAGTCGCCTGGGTGCCTGGGCGTCGCCACAAAGCCGACCACTGGAGGACAGGGCCGCGCTCGAGACCTTGCTGGCGCAAACCGAGCAACGTTTCGCCGATCAACCGGTGCCACGTCCCGCGCATTGGGGCGGCTATTGCCTGCGGCCCGAGCGACTGGAGTTCTGGCAGGGCCGTGCCGACCGTTTGCACGATCGCCTCGACTACCGCCTGCAGGATGGCGCCTGGCAGCGCAGCCGCCTGGCGCCTTGAGCGCCGAGGGAGGTACCTCCAAGGAGGAATAGGCCCGGCAACGATTGGGGTTCAGGCTGGGCCATCTTTTCTGACAGGACGGCTGATCATGGCCCATCTGACGCAACGCCTTTTTCAACCACTGAACATCGCGGTCCTTACCATCAGCGATACGCGAACCTTCGACACCGACACCTCGGGCCAAACCCTGGCGGACCTGCTGCAAACAGCCGGACACGTGCTCATCGACCGCGGGCTGGTGAAGGACGATATCTACCAGATCCGCGCCCAGGTTTCCCAGTGGATCGCCGACCCCAAGGTGCAAGTGGTGCTGATGACCGGCGGCACCGGGTTCACTCCGCGCGATAACACCCCCCAAGCGGTGGCGCCGTTGCTGGACAAGCACGTCGACGGTTTTGGTGAGTTGTTCCGCCAGGTGTCCCTGGCGGAAATAGGCATGTCCACGCTGCAATCGCGCGCCTTGGCGGGCATGAGCAATGGCGTGCTGGTGTGTTGTTTGCCCGGTTCGCCGGGGGCTTGCCGGACCGGTTGGGAAAAGATCCTGGTCGGGCAACTGGACAGCCGCACTGGCCCGTGCAATTTCACCCCTCACCTCAAGCCGCAGGCCGGCATTGCTCCAACCGCCTGCGAGACACGCTCGTGAGCGGCAAGGTGTGCGACAGCGGCGTGCTGATGCCGGTGGATGAGGCGATTCGTCATCTGCTCGACCAGGCCCCGCCGCCACCGCCCGTGCAACGGGTTGGCCTGGACCAGGCCCTGGCGCGTGTGCTGGTCGCCGACATTCTGTGCCCGATGAACCTGCCAGCCTGGGATAACAGTGCGATGGACGGCTATGCCCTACGGGCCGCTGACCTGCCGGGTGACGGCGGCTACCTGCTGTTGGGCGGGCGGATCGCCGCGGGTGACGAGCCGGGCGAGCCGTTGCAGGCCGGGCACGTCGTGCGGATTTTTACTGGCGCGCCGCTGCCACCGGGGGCCGACACGGTGGTGCCGCAGGAAAGCTGTCGCGTCGATGGCGAGCGGGTCTGGTTGCCGTCGGTCAACGGCGGTGACCATGTTCGCAAGGAAGGCGAGGAACTGCGTCGAGGAGACCGACTGCTCGAAGCCGGCACGCGCTTGCGTGCCCAGGAGTTGGGTTTGCTCGCCGGTGCCGGCGTCGGCCAGGTGGACGTCTATCGCCCCTTGCAAGTGGGCTTGCTCAGCAGCGGCGATGAGCTGCGCGAGCCGGGCGAGCCACTGGCGCCAGGACAGATCTACAACAGCAATCGTCATAGCCTCGCCGCACTGCTGCGCGGCTGGGGTGTCGAGGTGCATGACTTCGGGGTCATGCCCGACCAGCTGTTGGCCAGTCGACAAGCGTTGCGCCTGGCCGCCGCCGAATGCGATGTGCTGATCACATCGGGCGGTGTCTCGGTGGGTGAAGAAGACCACCTCAAGCAAGCCATCGAAGCCTTGGGCAGCATCGACCTCTGGCGCCTCGCCATCCAGCCGGGCAAGCCCCTGGCCTTTGGGGATGTGGAAGGCAAGCCATGGATTGGGCTACCGGGCAATCCTTCAGCGGCGTTGATTACCGCATTGATCGTCGTGCGTCCCTTCCTGTTCCGCGCCCAAGGCATGCGCGACGTGCTGCCTGTACCGTTGCAACTGCCGGCCGGGTTCGATTGGCTCAAGCGCAATCGACGCCGGCAGTACCTGCGGGCCAGGTTGGTCCCGGATGCCAACGGCCACCTGTGTGTGGAACTGCACCCTCAGCAAAGTTCGGCGATGCTGACGGCCGCTTGCTGGGCCGATGGGCTGGCGGTGGTGGAGTGTGAGGCGCAAGTGCACAAGCACGACAAAGTGCTGTACCTGCCATTCGCCGAGCTGATGCATTGACGGCAATTGATTGCCGTCAAGGTCGCCGGCCGAGGGCTGGCTAGACTGGCGGCGCTTGAGTTTTTCTCATGAGGATGCCCCATGCAACTGGTTTGCCCGGCAGGGAATCTGCCTGCCCTCAAAGCGGCGGTGCGCCAAGGCGCCGATGCCGTCTATGTCGGCTTTCGCGATGACACCAATGCCCGGCATTTCGCCGGGCTGAACATGGACGACAAGCAGTTCGACGCCGCTGTCGCACACATCCGTCAGCACCAACGCAAGCTGTACGTGGCGGTCAACACTTACCCGCAGCCCAAGGGCTGGGAGCGCTGGCAACGGGCAGTGGACCGTGCCGCCGATTTTGGCGTGGATGCCCTGATTGCCGCCGACCCCGGCGTGCTCGGCTACGCCAGCCAGCGCCACCCGAAACTGGCGCTGCACTTGTCGGTACAAGGCTCGGCGACCCACGCCGCGGCCCTGGCTTTTTACGCCCAGCGCTATGACATCCGCCGTGCGGTGTTGCCGCGGGTACTGTCCCTGGCCCAGGTGCGACAGGTGGCGGCTGCCAGCCCGGTGCCGATCGAAGTGTTCGGTTTCGGCAGCCTGTGCATCATGGCTGAAGGCCGTTGCCACTTGTCTTCCTACATCACCGGCGAATCGCCGAACCTGTGCGGTGTCTGCTCGCCCGCCAAGGCGGTGCGCTGGAGCGAGGATGCCCAAGGCCTCAGCGCACGCTTGAGCGAGGTGCTGATCGACCGCTACACCCCCGAAGAACCGGCCGGTTATCCGACCCTGTGCAAAGGCCGCTTCCTGGTAGGCGGCAAGCGTTTCCATGCGCTGGAAGAACCCACCAGTCTCGACACCCTTGACCTGCTGCCGGAGCTGGCGGCCATCGGCGTCGAAGCGGTGAAGATCGAAGGCCGCCAACGCAGCCCGGCCTATGTGGAACAAGTGACCCGGGTCTGGCGCGCCGCATTGGATGCCCACCAGGTCGCGCCGCAACGGTTCCGGGTGCAGGAAGAATGGCGCCAGGTGTTGGCTGGCTTGTCCGAAGGCAGCCAGACCACCCTGGGTGCCTACCATCGATCATGGCAATGAGGGGAGGCCAGATGAAACTCAGCCTGGGACCGGTCCTGTTTTACTGGGACAAAGCGCAACTGGGGAATTTCTATGCCGAGATGTCGGCATTGCCGCTGGACGTGATTTACCTGGGGGAAACCGTGTGCTCCAAGCGCCGGGCCTTTTCTCTGGATCAATGGCTGGGCCTGGCGCGCGAGCTACAGACGTGCAGCCAGGCGCAGATCGTATTGTCGAGCCTGACGTTGATCGAGGCGGCTTCGGAGCTGTCTTCGTTGCGCCGTCTGTGTGACAACGGCCAATTACTGGTGGAAGCCAATGACATGGGTGCGGTGCAGTTGCTGGCCGAGCGCAAGTTGCCCTTTGTCGGCGGGCCGGCGTTGAATCTGTACAACGGTCACGCCCTGGGGCAATTGCTCGACAGCGGCATGATCCGCTGGGTGCCACCGGTGGAGTGTTCGGCGGCGCTGATCGGCGATGTGCTGGAGCAAGTGCGAGACATGGAGCGTGAGGGGCCTGAAGTCGAGATCTTTGCCTACGGCCATCTGCCCCTGGCGTACTCGGCGCGTTGCTTCACCGCCCGGGCCGAAAACCGGCCCAAGGACGACTGCCAGTTCTGCTGCATCAACTACCCCGACGGCCTGGCGCTGAGCAGTCAGGAGGGCCAACCGTTGTTCACGCTCAATGGCATCCAGACGATGTCCGGCGAGGTGAGCAACCTGCTCGCTGATTACAACGCCCTGGTGGCTTGCGGGGCCGACATCCTGCGCCTGGGTCCGCGAGCCCAGGGCATGGCCGAGGTGGTCACAGCCTTCGACAAGGTTCGCCAGGGCGAGGCGCCGCCGCTGTTTGTCGAGGGCTGCAACGGCTACTGGCACGGCCATGCCGGCATGTTGAAGGTAGAGGAGGCGGGCCTGTGCTGAGTCCGAAGAAGTGGGTGCTCAAGGGCGCTGACCGCTTGCTGCCGCTGGTGGGCAAGGTGCCGTTCGTGGTGCAGCGCCTGGCGTTGCAACAGGCGCTCAATCGTTGCCTGGCCGAACCGCTGCGCGATGGTGGTTTCGATGTATTGCAGGGGCGCTGGTTGTGCCTGCGGGTGCCGGACCTGAAGTTGTGTTGGTACCTGACCCTGGCGCGGGATGGATTGCGCATCGCCGAGCGGGCCGAGGCCCAGGTCACCATCAGCGGCAACTGGCGCGAGTTCCTGTTGCTGGCCAGCCGTCAGGAAGATCCCGATACGTTGTTCTTCCGGCGACGGCTGGTGATCGAGGGGGACACGGAGCTGGGGCTGGCGCTGAAAAACCTGATCGACAGCCTCGATCCGGACGTGTTGCCGCCGTGGCTGTGGCGCAATCTGGAACGGGCGGGCAAGGGGTTGGCCGCAGTGTGATGAAAGCCCCAAGCCTATTGCCCCTGGTGTATTCCTGTTCCGGTTGCTCCAACGTGGCGCAACTGGCCAACACGGTCGCCCTGCGCCTGGACCGCGCAGGGTTGGCTGAGATGTCCTGTATCGTCGGTGTCGGCGGGCATGTGGCGGCTTTGGTGAACAAGGCATGCTCGGGGCGGCGGATCATTGCCTTGGACGGTTGCCCGTTGCAATGCGTCCAGGCGTGCTTGCAGCAACACGACCTGGAAGCGGATGTGCATGTGATCCTGAGTCAGTTGGGCTGGCGCAAGCGTTTCGGGGTCGATTGCTCGCAAGAGGAGGGTGATGCGTTGTTCGAGCGGTTGATACCGATGATAGGGGTTGATGAGATCGATGGGCCGAGCGGCGAGTAAAGGGCTCATACCACCCTGTGGTGAGGGGATTTATCCCCGCTGGGCTGAAGCAGCCCCAAAGCCTGAGCCTGCGGTGTATCCGGCAGTTGAGGGGGGCGCTGCGCGCCCCAGCGGGGATAAATCCCCTCGCCACAGCGGGACGGGGTGCCCGCTGTATAGGATTCGCAGCTATTGCTGGTAAGCCTCCAGCGCTTCCTCGGCCAGGATGCGAATGTTGCGCCGTTCCATGGCGATCAGGCCACCGTCCACCAAGCGATGCAAAATGCGCGAGAAGGTCTCTGGCTGAATCCCCAGCTTGGAGGCCACCAGGCGTTTGGACACCTGCAGCACCAACTGACCGTTGCGTGGATCGCGCTCCTGCAACAGGAAATTGATCACCCGCCGGCTGGCGCTGGCCAGGGTCAGGTTGTCGATGTCCTTGAGGCGCTGGTGCAGGTGGATGCTCATGCTCGCCAGGATCGCCAGGCAGACTTTGGGCTGGTCCTCCAGGGCCTTGCGGTAGTGGGTGCCCTCGATGCTCACCAGTACGCTGTCCTTGATTGCCGACGCGCTGACCGGGTAGCACCGGGCCTCGCTGAAGAGCAGGGCCTCGGCGAAGGTCTGCCCGGGCTGGATGATCTCCACCAGGTTCTCCTGGCCTTCGCCGGTGACCCGGAACAGCTTGATCTGGCCACTGACCAGCAGGAAAAACCGCTTGGCCGGGTCGCCCTGGTGCATGAGCGTGCTGTTGCTGTCCAGGCGCCTGAGGACGGCCAGGCTGCAGACATCTTCAAAGACCCGCTCCGGCAGTTGGCTGAACAGGTGATGACGACGCAACAGTAAAACGATGGAAGGGTGGGTCAGCATGGCGTACCTCCGCGTGCCGTCATGGTAGAGCCCAAATCGCCGCCGGCCTATGCCTCGGCAGGCCTACCTCGGAAGAGGGAGGGAGGCCTGATGACTATCCTTGTGGCGAGGGAGCTTGCTCCCGCTGGGCTGCGTAGCAGCCTCAAAAAACAGGGCCGCTGCGCGCCCCAGCGGGAGCAAGCTCCCTCGCCACAGGTTATGTGTTGCTCATGGGATCTATTCGCCTGGCCTAACCCGCCCCGCGCAAATGCTCCATCGCCCACACCGCCGCTTCGACCCGTGAACGCAAGCCGAGCTTGTGCAGCAGGTTCTTCACATGCACCTTGACCGTGCCTTCGGTGATGCCCAGCTTGTGTCCGATGACCTTGTTGCTGTAGCCGCCGGCGATGGTCTTGAGCACCTGGCGTTCGCGCTCGGTCAGTTCCACATCGGCCTGGCGCGGTGGCGAGCGCAGCGCCTGGGCCATGACGCGAGTCAGGCCGGGGCTGATCACCAGGGCGCCGTTGAGGGCATCGCGGATGTACTGGATCAGCAGCTCCGGCTCCATGTCCTTGAGCAGGTAGCCGTTGGCGTCCAGGCGCAGGGCGTCGCGGATGTCGTCCTCGGCATCGGACACGGTGAACAGCAGCACCTTGCCGGTGTAGTGCATGGCGCGCAGCCGGCGCAGGGTCTCGATGCCGTTCATCTGCGGCATGTTGTTGTCCAACAGCACCAGGTCGGGCTTGAGCGGTTCGATCAAGGTCAGGGCTTCTTCGCCGTGGCTGGCTTCGCCAACGATCTGTAAATCGTCTTCGAGCTCCAGCATCTGGCGGATGCCGCGACGCATCATCGGATGATCGTCGACCAGTAGCAGGGTGTGGCGCAGGGGGGCGTTCATGTTGCGAGGCCTTCGGTGTGTTGGCCCAGGAATTCCGGTTGGAAATGCACCTGGACGCGGGTGCCCTGGGGAGTACGGGAGTGAATCTGGAGCTGGCCGCGCAGGCTGCGGGCCCGTTCGTTCATGATGTTCAGGCCATGGTGTTCGCGCTGGTCCACCTCGCCGCTGAAGCCTCGGCCATCGTCTTCAATCGACAGCCGCACGGTCTCGCCTTCCTGGCGCAGTTCGAGCCAGGCGTTTTCGGCATGGGCATGGCGCAGGCAGTTGGACAGCGCTTCGCGGGTGATCTGCAGGATGTGGATCTGCTCGCTGGCCGACAGCTCGAAGGCCAGGGTGTCGACGAACAGGTGCACCTTGAAGTCCCCGCGGTTGGAGAATTCCTCGGCAGTGTCCTTGAGTTCCTCGACCAGGCCGTCATCGTGGATCTGCAAGCGGAAGGTGGTCAGCAACTCGCGCAACTGGCGATAAGCATTGTTGAGCCCTTCGCGCAGTTCACCGGCGACGGTCTCCAGGGTCTGCACCGGTTCGCCCCGACGCATCAGGGTCTGCATGCGGCTGACTTGCAGCTTCATGTACGACAAGGCCTGGGCCAGGGAGTCGTGGAGTTCGCGGGCAATGATCGTGCGTTCATCGAGCAGCAGCAGACGGTGGTCCTGTTCGCGCTGGCGCTTGAGCGATAGCGACGTACCAATCAGGTTGGCCAGGGCCTGGATCAATGCGGTTTCCCAGGGCTGCGCGGCGTGGCCGTCGACAAAATGGGCCTTGAGCTCACCCAGTTCGTTGCCCTGGTTGCTGATGCTGAAGGCTTGCGGGCGTGCAGCGTTGTGTTTATGACAACTGGCGCAATCGCTGCTGGCGCAGACCTGGCGGCTGTCGGCGCCATGCAACGCCAGCAAGTGCCTGGCCGGTGCCTGCAATTGCCCTTGCAGGCACAGCGTCAGGCGCAGGCCCGGCAGGCGTTGTTGGAAGCGCCGGATCAGTTCATCCAGCCCTTCGGCATTGGCCTGTCGCGTCGCCAGGCTGCGACTGCTTTGGTACAGCAGTTCCAGGGCGGCGTTGGCCTGTTGCAGGTTCAGGGTCTTTTGCTGGACCTGGTTTTCCAGGGTGCGGTGCGATTGCTCGATGGTCTCGGCCATGGTGTTGAAACTGGTCGCCAACTGGCCCAGTTCATCTTCGGACTGGTGATTGACCCGCACCTGGAATTCGCCACGACGAAAGCGCTGGGTGGCGTCCACCAACTCCTGCAAGGGTGTGACCACGCCGTACTGCAATTCATACAGGCCGATCAGCAGGATGATCATGGTGCTGAACAGCGCCGCGCCCTGGATCACCTGCTGCCAGCCTTGCTTGTGCTCGCTCTGACGTTGCAGCAGGGTAACGAACTGGTCCAGTTGATCGACGAAGGTATTGGCGCTGGCCTGGAAAAAGGCCGAGTCACCACGCTCGATGGCCGGGCGCAAAGTCTGGTTCCAGCGCTGCACAAGGTCGCGATAGCTCTTGTGCAGGGAGGTTTCCGGCCCATCTTCCAGCACGGCGCGCAGGGCAGGGCTGTGGAGGCGTTGTTGCAGGCTGGCGATGATCGCGGGGACCTCGTCGTTGGCCCCCGCCGCCAGTTTCCAGCTCAGGTGGTAGGTCTCCATGCGCACGGAGCCAGCGGTATTGATAGCGGCAGCGTCGCCCTGGCTGAACCAGGCGATCAATCCGGCGCTCAAGGAACTGGCCAGGGCCAGGATGGCGATGAGGATCACCGCCAGCCCGGCGCGAGCGGGCAGGGAGCTGCGCAGCCAGCGCATCATCGACGCGGGCCTGCGGGGCAAAACTGTGAAGCGAGCATAGGGGCGCCCTGGACCTGGGGGTGTAGCAGCCAATCCTGGGCGCACTACCTCTAAAGAGTTGTCGGCCGCTCCATTTCCATAAAAGCTTCGGCAGACTTGTTCAAGTTATTGATAAATAAAGGGTTGTATCAATATCCGGGTCTACCTCCTTGGAGGTAGACGGGGCAAGCATAGGCCTGGACCGCCCCGGCGCACGTTGACCCAAGTCAAGTTTTTGCGGGGTTCGTATCACTAGGCTGCGCTCATCGAACTGACGGAGTGCATCGTGATGCGAGCGCAAGTGCAACAAGGGCTGGTACTAGGGATGAGTACCCTGGCCTTCACCGTGTGCTTCATGGTCTGGATGATGTTTGCCGTGCTCGGCGTTCCGATCAAGGAGCTGCTGGCCCTCAACGAGACCCAGTTCGGCCTGCTGGCGGCCACGCCGGTGCTGACCGGCTCGCTGGTGCGTTTGCCCCTGGGGCTTTTGACCGACCGCTTTGGCGGGCGGATCGTGTTCTTCCTGCTGATGCTGTCCTGCGTCTTGCCGCTGTACTTGATCACCCTCGCCACGGCCTTCTGGCAGTTCCTGGTGCTGGGCCTGTTCGTCGGCCTGGCTGGCGGTTCGTTCTCGGTGGGCATCGCCTATGTCGCCAAGTGGTTCGACAAGCAGAACCAGGGTTTCGCCATGGGCGTGTTCGGTGCCGGCAACGCGGGTGCGGCGGTGACCAAGTTTCTCGCCCCGGCCCTGATCGCGTTCGGCTCCTGGCACCTGGTGCCCAAGGTGTTCAGCGCCATCCTGTTCATCACCGCGCTGCTGTTCTGGTTTCTCACCAGCGAGAAAAAGGAGCACAGCGGCACCGGCGGCGCCACATTGCGCGAGCAATTGAAAACCCTGAAAGAGCCGGCCGTGTGGCGCTACTGCCAGTACTACTCGATCGTCTTCGGCGGCTATGTGGCCCTGGCGTTGTGGATGACCAAGTACTACGTGCAGGAATACGGCTTCAGCCTGCAAAGCGCGGCGCTGCTGGCGGCCTGTTTCTCCCTGCCTGGTGGCGTGCTGCGGGCCGTCGGTGGCTGGATGTCCGACCGCTGGGGCGCCCAGAGCGTGACCTGGTGGGTGTTGTGGGTCAGCTGGATCTGCCTGTTCCTGCTGTCCTACCCCCAGACTCAACTGCAAGTGCAAACCGTCAACGGCATCGTCGACTTCCATATCGGCCTCAACGCCACGCTGTTCACCGTGCTGCTGTTCGTGATGGGCATCGCCTTCGCGTTCGGCAAGGCCTCGGTCTTCAAGTACATCGCCAACGACTACCCGAAAAACATGGGGGCAGTGTCCGGCATCGTCGGCTTGGCCGGCGGCCTGGGCGGGTTCGTGCTGCCGATCATGTTCGGCGCCCTGGTGGACCTCACCGGCGTGCGCTCGTCCTGCTTCATGTTGATGTACGGCGTGGTATGGGTCTCCCTGGCCTGGATGTACTTCAGCGAAATGCGCAAGCGCCCGCTGCTGGGTAAACAGCCGCCGGCCATTCAATCCCCGTTTTCCAGCATTGCCCAAGGAGAAGAACATGTCCGTTCTGCAAACGCCTGAAAAGGGCCCGGTCATTCATGACTGGCGTCCGGAAGACCCTGCTTTCTGGGGCAGTAGCGGCAAGCTGACCGCCCGGCGCAACCTGTGGATTTCCATCCCGGCGCTGCTGTTGGCCTTCGCTGTGTGGATGGTCTGGAGCACGGTGATCGTGCGCCTGAATGCCATCGGCTTCAGTTTCAGCACCGACCAGCTGTTCTGGCTGGCGGCATTGCCGGGGCTGTCCGGTGCGACCTTGCGCATCTTCTACTCGTTCATGGTGCCGATCTTCGGTGGCCGGCGCTGGACCGCCCTGAGCACCGCATCGCTGCTGATCCCGGCGTTGTGGATGGGCTTCGCTGTGCAGAACCCGGCCACGCCCTACAGCGTGTTCGTGTTGATCGCGTTGCTTTGCGGTTTTGGCGGCGGCAACTTCGCCTCGAGCATGTCCAACATCAGCTTCTTCTACCCCAAGTCCCAGCAAGGCACGGCCCTGGGCCTGAACGCCGGGCTGGGTAACCTGGGCGTGTCGGTGATGCAGTTCAGCGTACCGCTGGTGATCTCCTTCGGGGTGTTTGGCTTCATGGGCGGCCAGCCCCAGATGTTGGCCGATGGCAGCTCGCTGTGGTTGCAGAACGCCGGTTTCATCTGGGTGCCGTTCATCCTCGCCGTGACCCTGATTGCCTGGTTCGGCATGAACGACCTGTCCAGCGCCCGTGCTTCGTTCAGCGAGCAGGCGGTGATCTTCAAGCGCAAGCACAACTGGCTGATGTGCTGGCTGTACCTGGCGACCTTCGGCTCGTTCATTGGCTTTTCCGCCGCGTTTCCCCTGCTGATCAAGACTTCGTTCCCGGAAGTCATCGCCCTGAAATTCGCTTTCCTCGGCCCGCTGGTGGGCGCGCTGGTGCGGCCGTTGGGCGGCTGGCTGGCGGACAAGCTCGGCGGGGCCAAGGTCACCTTGTGGAACTTCGTGCTGATGATTCTGATGGTGTTCGGGGTCATGCACTTTTTGCCCCAAGGCGGCCAGGGCGGCAACTTCTACGGCTTCCTGGGCATGTTCATGTTGCTGTTCATCACCACGGGTGTGGGCAACGGTTCGACCTTCCGGATGATCCCGGTGATCTTCCGCACCCTGCATGAAAAAGCCGCCTTGGGCAAAAAGCCCGAGGTGCGCGAGCAAGCGCTCAAGAACGCCGGCAAGGAGTCGGCCGCGGTGCTGGGCTTCAGCTCGGCCATGGGCGCCTTCGGTGCGTTCTTCATTCCCAAATCATTCGGTACTTCGATGGCCCTGACCGGCGGCCCGGAGATGGCCTTCTACATGTTCGTCGGCTTTTACCTGAGCTGCATCGTGGTGACCTGGTGGTGGTACGCCCGCAAGGGCGCAGCGACACCCTGCTAAGACGAATTCAACTATTGCGTGGGCGGGGCGCAGACCCCGCGGAGCAAGCCTGAGAGGAACACACTGTGAGTCATTTATTGGATCAACTGCGGTTTTTCAACCGTAAGCAAGGCGAGTTTTCCGATGGGCACGGCGAGACCCGCAAGGAGTCCCGCGACTGGGAGAACGTCTATCGTTCGCGCTGGCAGTACGACAAGATCGTGCGGTCCACCCATGGGGTGAACTGCACCGGTTCGTGCTCGTGGAAAATCTACGTCAAGAACGGCCTGATCACCTGGGAAACCCAGCAGACCGACTACCCGCGTACCCGCAACGACCTGCCCAACCACGAACCCCGCGGCTGCCCGCGTGGTGCCAGCTACAGCTGGTACATCTACAGCGCCAACCGGCTCAAGTACCCGAAGATTCGCAAGCCATTGCTCAAGCTGTGGCGCGAAGCCCGGCAGACCCTGCCACCGGTGGAAGCCTGGGCCAGCATCGTCGAGGACAAGGCCAAGGCTGACTCCTATAAAAGCAAGCGCGGCATGGGTGGCTTCATCCGTTCCAACTGGGAAGAAGTCAACGAGATCATTGCCGCCGCCAACGTCTACACCGTCAAGGAACACGGCCCGGACCGGGTGGTGGGCTTCTCGCCGATCCCGGCCATGTCGATGGTCAGCTATGCCGCCGGCTCGCGCTACCTGTCGCTGATCGGTGGCGTGTGCCTGAGCTTCTACGACTGGTATTGCGACTTGCCGCCCGCCTCGCCGATGGTCTGGGGCGAGCAGACCGACGTGCCGGAATCGGCCGACTGGTACAACTCCAACTACATCATTGCCTGGGGCTCCAACGTCCCGCAGACCCGTACCCCTGACGCCCACTTCTTCACCGAGGTGCGCTACAAGGGCACCAAGACCGTGGCGATCACCCCGGACTATTCGGAAGTCGCCAAGCTCACCGACCTGTGGCTCAACCCCAAGCAGGGCACCGACGCCGCGCTGGCCCAGGCCTTCAACCATGTGATCTTCAAAGAATTCCACCTGGACAAGCCGAGCGCCTATTTCACCGACTACGCCAAGCGCTACACCGACCTGCCGGTACTGGTGATGCTCAAGCCGATGCTTGGCGCTGCGCCGGGTGCCGGTTACCAGCCGGACCGTTTCCTGCGGGCCAGCGACCTGACCGACAACCTCGGCCAGGACAACAACCCGGAATGGAAAACCATCGCCATGGATGCCGCCGGCGAACTGGTTTCGCCCCAAGGCTCCATCGGCTATCGCTGGGGCGAGAAGGGCAAGTGGAACATCCTGCCCCGTGAAGGCGGCGAGGGACGTGAGATCGACCTCAAGCTGAGCCTGATCGGCGGCGACGTCGCCGAGGTGGCCTTCCCGTATTTTGCCGGCGAAGCCCAGGAGTACTTCCAGCACGTGGCCGGTGATGCGGTGCAGTTCCGTCGGGTGCCGGTGCACAGCGTGGTGCTGGCCGATGGCAGCGTGGCGAAAGTCGCCACTGTATTCGACCTGTCGGCGGCCAACCTGGCGATCGACCGTGGCCTGGGTGGCGCCAACGTCGCCAAGGACTACGACGACGCCTCGGTGCCCGGCACCCCGGCCTGGCAGGAGCAGATCACCGGTGTGAGCCGCGAGAAGGCGATCCAGATCGCCCGCGAGTTCGCCGACAACGCCGACAAGACCCGTGGACGCTCGATGATCATCGTTGGTGCGGCGATGAACCACTGGTACCACATGGACATGAACTACCGCGGGCTGATCAACATGCTCATGCTCTGCGGTTGCGTCGGCCAGACCGGCGGCGGCTGGGCCCACTATGTGGGCCAGGAAAAACTCCGTCCGCAATGCGGCTGGCTGCCCCTGGCCTTCGGCCTGGACTGGAGCCGCCCGCCACGGCAGATGAACGGCACCAGCTTCTTCTATGGCCACAGCTCGCAATGGCGTCACGAGAAGATGAGCATGCACGACGTGCTCTCGCCCCTGGCCGACAAGTCGCAGTTCCCCGAGCACGCCCTGGACTACAACATCCGCGCCGAACGGGCCGGCTGGTTGCCCAGCGCGCCGCAACTCAACACCAACCCGCTGCACATCTGCCGCGATGCCGCCGCCGCGGGCCTGGAGCCCAAGGACTATGTGGTCAAGTCGCTGCAGGACGGTTCCCTGCGCTTTGCCTGCGAACAGCCTGACAGCCCGGTGAACTTCCCGCGCAACATGTTCATCTGGCGTTCCAACCTGCTGGGCTCCTCGGGCAAGGGCCACGAGTACATGCTCAAGTACCTGCTGGGCACCAAGAACGGCGTGATGAACGAAGACATCGGTCATAGCACCGAGTGCAAGCCCACCGAAGCCGAATGGGTCGACGAGGGCGCCATTGGCAAGCTCGACCTGGTGACCACCCTGGACTTCCGCATGTCCTCGACCTGCGTGTATTCCGACATCGTCTTGCCGACCGCCACCTGGTACGAAAAAGACGACATGAACACCTCGGACATGCACCCGTTCATCCACCCACTGTCGGCCGCCATCGATCCGGCCTGGGAATCGCGTTCGGACTGGGAAATCTACAAGGGCATCGCCAAGGCGTTTTCCGCCATGTCGGTCGGCCACCTGGGTGTCGAGAAAGACCTGGTCACCGTACCGCTGATGCACGACAGCATCGGCGAACTGGCCCAGCCATTCGGCGGTACTGACTGGAAAAGCGCTGGTGTGGTGCCGGTCCCGGGCAAGAACGCACCGAACCTGCAGGTGGTGGAGCGCGACTATCCGAACATCTACAAGCAGTTCACCTCCCTGGGCCCGATGCTGGAAAAACTCGGCAACGGCGGTAAGGGCATCAACTGGAACACCGAGACTGAAGTGAAATTCCTCGGCGAACTGAACCACAAGGAAGTCGAGGCCGGCATCAGCCAAGGGCGACCAAAGATCGACAGCGCCATCGACGCCGCCGAAGTGATCCTGTCCCTGGCCCCGGAAACCAACGGCCATGTCGCGGTGAAAGCCTGGGCAGCGCTGTCGGAGTTCACCGGCATCGACCACAGCCACCTGGCCGTCTCCAAGGAGCACGAGGCCATTCGTTTCCGCGACATCCAGGCCCAGCCACGCAAGATCATTTCCAGCCCGACCTGGTCTGGCCTGGAAGACGATCACGTGAGCTACAACGCCGGCTACACCAACGTCCATGAGTCGATCCCATGGCGCACCATCACCGGTCGCCAGCAGTTCTACCAGGATCACCCGTGGATGCAGGCGTTCGGCGAGCAGCTGATGAGCTATCGGCCACCGGTCAACACCCGCACCATCGCCGGCGTGAAGGGCAAGCGCAGCAATGGCGAGACCGAGATCGTCTTGAACTGGATCACCCCGCACCAGAAGTGGGGCATCCACAGCACCTACAGCGACAACCTGCTGATGCTGACCCTGAGCCGTGGCGGACCGATTGTCTGGCTCTCGGAAATCGACGCCAAGCGCGCCGGTATCGAGGACAACGACTGGATCGAATGCTTCAACGTCAACGGCGCGCTGACCGCCCGTGCGGTGGTCAGCCAACGGGTCAAGGAAGGCATGGTGATGATGTATCACGCCCAGGAACGGATCGTGAACGTGCCGGGTTCGGAAACCACCAAGACCCGTGGCGGCCACCACAACTCGGTGACCCGCGTGGTGCTCAAGCCCACCCACATGATTGGCGGTTACGCGCAACAGGCCTACGGCTTCAACTATTACGGCACGGTCGGATGCAACCGCGACGAGTTCGTCGTGGTGCGCAAGATGTCCAAGGTCGATTGGCTCGACGGTTCCAGTGGCAATGATCTGCCGCGTCCACTGCCGACTGATATCGAGGAGAACTGAGATGAAGATTCGCTCACAAATCGGCATGGTCCTGAACCTGGACAAATGCATCGGCTGCCACACCTGCTCGATCACCTGCAAGAACGTCTGGACCAGCCGCGAAGGCATGGAATACGCCTGGTTCAACAACGTCGAATCCAAGCCTGGCATCGGCTACCCCAAGGAGTGGGAAAACCAGGACAAATGGAAAGGCGGCTGGATCCGCAACGCCGACGGCTCGATCAACCCGCGCATCGGCGGCAAGTTCCGCGTGCTGGCTAACATCTTCGCCAACCCGGACCTGCCGAGCCTGGACGATTACTACGAACCGTTCGACTTCGACTACCAGCACCTGCACACCGCACCGCTGGGCGAGCACCAGCCCACCGCGCGACCACGCTCGGTGGTGTCCGGCAAGCGCATGCAGAAGATCGAGTGGGGCCCGAACTGGGAGGAAATCCTCGGTACCGAATTCGCCAAGCGGCGCAAGGACAAGAACTTCGACAAGATCCAGGCGGACATCTACGGCGAGTACGAAAACACTTTCATGATGTACCTGCCGCGCCTGTGCGAGCACTGCCTGAACCCGGCGTGCGCCGCATCGTGCCCGAGCGGCGCGATCTACAAGCGTGAAGAGGACGGAATCGTCCTGATCGACCAGGAGAAGTGCCGCGGCTGGCGCATGTGCATCAGCGGTTGCCCGTACAAGAAAATCTATTTCAACTGGAAAAGCGGCAAGTCGGAAAAATGCATCTTCTGCTACCCGCGCATCGAAGCCGGGTTGCCGACGGTCTGCGCTGAAACCTGCGTCGGCCGTATCCGTTATCTCGGCGTGCTGCTGTATGACGCCGACCGTATCAGCGAAGTGGCGAGCACGGCCGATGAGAAGGACCTGTACGAGAAGCAACTGGAGATTTTCCTCGACCCCAACGACCCAGCAGTGATTCGCCAAGCCCTGGCCGATGGCGTGCCGCAGTCGGTGATCGATTCGGCGCAACGCTCGCCGGTCTACAAAATGGCCGTGGACTGGAAACTCGCACTGCCGCTGCACCCGGAATACCGCACCTTGCCAATGGTCTGGTACGTGCCGCCACTGTCGCCGATCCAGAACGCTGCCACGGCTGGCACCGTGGGCATGAACGGGGTGATCCCGGACGTCGACAGCCTGCGTATCCCGCTGCGCTACCTGGCGAACATGCTCACCGCCGGCGATGAAAAACCGGTCAAGCTTGCGCTCAAACGCTTGCTGGCGATGCGTGCCTACAAACGTTCCGAGCAGGTCGACGGCGTGCAAGACCTGCAAGTGCTGGCCGACGTCGGCTTGAGCGTGAACCAGGTGGAAGAGATGTACCGCTACCTGGCCATCGCCAACTACGAAGACCGCTTCGTCGTACCAAGCGCCCACCGCGAAGACGCCATGAGCGACGTGTTCGCCGAGCGCTCCGGTTGCGGCTTCAGCTTTGGCAGCGGTTGCAGTGGCAGCTCCGACACCAACATGTTCGGTGGCAAGAAGGCCAACCGCCGTGACGTGATCAAAACCGTGCAGTTGTGGGAGGAATGAGCATGCGCATTCTCAAGGTGATTTCGTTGCTGCTCGACTACCCGACCGAGACCCTGGTGGCCGGTCGGGATGAGCTGGAACAAGCGATTCTCCAGGCACGGGAAATCAGCCCCAACCAGCGCGCCGGGCTGTTTGAATTGCTGGAGGTGATCTGCGGCAAGGACCTGATGGATGGCCAGGAGCACTACGGTGCGCTGTTCGGCCGCGGTCGTTCGCTGTCGCTGCTGCTGTTCGAACATGTCCATGGCGAATCCCGCGACCGTGGCCAGGCCATGGTCGACATGATGGCCCAGTACGAAGAGGCCGGTTTCGCCATCGGCGTCAAGGAACTACCTGACTACATCCCGCTGTACCTGGAGTTTCTTTCCACCCGCCAAGACCTCGAGGCCCGCGAGGGCCTGGCGGATGTGGCGCATCTGCTGGCCTTGCTCGCGGCGCGCCTGGACGAGCGTGAAAGCGTCTACGCCAGTTGCTTCCGGGCGTTGTTGCAAATCGCCGGGGCCGAACCCCAGGTGGCGGTGGCCGAGTTGCGTGAGCAAGTGAAGGCCGAGCCTCGGGACGACTCCCTAGAAGCCCTGGACAAGATCTGGGAAGAAGAGCAGGTGGATTTCATGAAGGCCGAACAGCAGGACCGTTGCAGCTCGATGCCCAGCGCGCCGGGCAAGGCGCGAGACGAAAGTGCGGTGCCGCTGCACTGGGTGGATTTTCAGCATGAAGGGCTGGCCGCAGCGCCAGCCGGGGAGGTGGGCAATGTCTAAATGGGATCTGTTGTTGTTCGGGGTCTACCCCTACGTCGCCTTGGCGATTTGCCTGCTTGGCAGTTGGGCACGCTTTGACCTGTCCCAGTACACCTGGAAGGCCGGTTCCAGCCAGATGCTGAACAAGCGCGGCATGCGTATGGCCAGCAACCTGTTTCACATCGGCGTGCTGTTCGTGCTGGCCGGCCATTTCGTCGGCCTGCTGACACCCTCGGCGATCTATCACCATGTGTTGAGCACCGAGAACAAGCAGTTGCTGGCGATGGTCTCCGGCGGTTTCTTCGGCGTACTGGGCCTGATCGGCCTGGTGATGCTGCTCAATCGTCGCCTGACCGACCCCCGGGTTCGCGCCACCTCCAATACGTCGGACATCCTCGTGCTGGTGGTGCTGCTGGTGCAACTGGTGCTGGGGCTGATGACCATCGTGGCGTCTACCGCGCATATGGACGGCTCGGTGATGGTGATGCTGGCCGACTGGGCCCAGAACACCGTGCTGTTGCGTCCGGTTGAAGCCGCTACCTCGATAGCGCCAGTAGGCCTGGTCTACAAGCTCCACGTGGTGCTGGGCCTGACCCTATTCGTGTTGTTCCCGTTCACCCGTCTGGTCCATATCGTCAGTGCGCCGGTCTGGTACCTGGGACGTCGTTATCAAATCGTTCGGCAGAAGTTTTGAGGAGAAGATCATGGCGAGTGGATGCGGATGTGGCGGTAGTGGTGGCGGCAGCGGCGGCTGTGGTTCTTCGGCAAAAGCGGCACCGGTGATCGCGCCGGTGGCCGATGCCGAACCGGCAGGGGCGGTGCAGTTCGAGCCGGCCCAGGCCGGGCCGGTGGCGGAGGATGAAGCGCCACAGTTGATTGCCAGCAGCGAGCAAGAGTGGCCGATCATCAGCGTCAACGGGGTGTCGATCACCCCCCAGGCGATGGCCCAGGAGCTGCAGTATCACCCGGCTGACAGTCGCGAGGATGCGGTCTACCAGGCCGCTCGGGCTCTGGTGATTCGCGAATTGCTGCAGCAACGCATCGCCGTACTGGGCCTGGCGTTGCAGGTCGGCGCCGGCGAAAACGAAGAGGAAGCGGCCACGCGGCTATTGCTCGAACGTGAGGTGCAGGTGCCGCAGTGCGACGAGGCCACCTGCCTGCGTTATTACGAAAGCAATCGAGCGCGGTTTCACAGCGCACCGTTGCTGGCGGTGCGGCACATCCTGCTCGAATGCGCGCCGGACGATGCCGAGGCGCGCAGCCTGGCCCATGTCCAGGCCGAGCTGCTGCTGGAGCGGCTGGATCAGTTCCCGGGCAGTTTTGCCGAGTTGGCGCTCAAGCATTCGGCGTGTCCATCCAAGGAGCAGGGCGGCTCGCTGGGGCAGATCAGCAAGGGCCAGACTGTGCCTGAGCTGGAGCGCCAGTTGTTCACCTTGCCAGCGGGCCTGGCCGGTAAACCGCTGGAAAGTCGCTATGGCTGGCACGTGATCAGCATCGACCAGCGCATCGATGGCCAGCCATTGCCGTACGAGGCGGTGGCGACGGCGATTCGTACCCAGTTGCAGCAGGGCGTGTGGCAAAAAGCGCTGGTGCAGTACCTGCAAACCCTGATCGGTGCGGCGGACATTCGCGGTATTCACCTTCAGGGTGCCGACTCGCCGCTGGTGCAGTGAGCACGGGCTCAATCAGGAGGTCTTCATGAATGCGGTGTTGCAGGACGGATTTGGGCGCCAGATCGATTATTTGCGGATGTCGGTGACCGATCGTTGTGATTTTCGTTGTGTGTATTGCATGGCGAAAAACATGACGTTCCTGCCGCGTCAGCAAGTGTTGACCTTGGAGGAGTTGCAGCGTCTGGCGCGGCTGTTCGTCGGCCTGGGGGTGAAGAAAATCCGCCTGACCGGTGGCGAGCCGCTGATCCGTCCGGGCATCGTCAGGCTGTGTCGCGAGATCGCGGCATTGCCCGGCTTGCGGGAACTGGTGATGACCAGCAACGGCTCGCAGTTGGGGCGATTGGCCCAGCCGCTGGTCGATGCTGGCGTCAAGCGCATGAACATCAGCCTCGATAGCCTGGACGGCGAACGTTTTCGGGCGATTACCCGCAACGGCAACCTGGACCAGGTGCTGGCCGGGATTGAAGCGGCGCAGGTCGCTGGGTTCGAGCGGGTCAAGTTGAACTGCGTGGTGATGAAAGGACGCAACTTCGATGAGGTCCCGGCGCTGGTGCAGTACGCCATCGATCAACGCATCGACATCAGTTTTATCGAGGAGATGCCGTTGGGGGAGGTCGGGCGTTCCCGGGGCGAGTCGTTCTGTTCCAGCGATGAGGTCCGGGTCGAGATCGCTCGCCATCATCGCATGCTCGACAGCGCCGAGAGCAGCGGCGGGCCGGCGCGCTATGTGCGCCTGGAGCGTCATCCGGATACCCGGATCGGTTTCATTTCGCCCAATACCCATAACTTCTGCGCCAGTTGCAACCGCGTGCGCATGACCGTCGAGGGACGCTTGTTGTTGTGCCTGGGGCAGGAGGATTCTCTTGATTTGCGTGGTTTGCTGCGGCGTTATCCGTTGGATGACCAGCCGGTTGTTCAGGCGGTGCGCCAAGCGTTGCGTGGGAAGCCTTTGCGCCATGATTTCAATCCTGGTGGGGAGGTGCAGATTGTGCGGTTCATGAATATGAGTGGGGGTTAAGGGCTTGCACAAATCCCGTGGCGAGGGAGCTTGCTCCCGCTGGGGTGCGTAGCAGTCCCGTTCTGGGTGCTGGGGTGCTGGGGGTTCTGGGGACATATCCGTTTCTGCGGTAACGGCGGCTGGCGGTTCCGCCCTTACGAGGGTGTTCTGAAGTTTGTGTAAACGGTCATTAGGTGCACACTGCCTTTCCCAAGGAGTCTCAATGACCGAGCCCAAGCGCACTAAACGAGTCAAACCCGATCCTGAGCTGGTGAAGCTGACCGACAGTCTGTTGGCCAATTACCGAAAGCCTGAAGATCTGATCGGCGAAAATGGTCTGCTCAAGCAGCTCACCAAGATGCTGGTCGAACGTGCCCTGGAAGCTGAAATGACCGAACATCTGGGTCATGACAAAAGCGCAGCGGTGACCAATGCAGAAGGAAATGCCCGCAACGGCCATAGCGGCAAGACGCTCAAAGGCGACTTTGGCGAGCTAGCGTTGGAGATTCC
>NZ_FPIX01000094.1:0-1040 GCF_900119205.1 Pseudomonas sp. NFACC16-2
GAAATGCCAGTCAGCTTAACTGACTGGCATTAGCCCATGTGGCGGTTTTTTTATATCGACAGAACTCAGGTTCTGACCCCGGCCATTAGGCCAACGGGTTCAAGCTCCTTACCTTTGGCGAGGCTGACCGACAAGAACTGGCGCTCGATGCTGGACGGGCAACCAGCCAGACGGCGGGCCTCTGCCTGGTACCGGGCAGCAAGCAACAGCTTTGGAGCACGCTTTGAAGTTTTCATGGAAAACTCGGCAATAGAATTGGGTTGATGTTATGCCTCGTCTACCGCTATGACAAGGCGCTGCTGATCGTCGAAATCGAAGCCCAGATGCCGGTACCACTGGACGGCCCCAGGGTCAGGCTCAAAAATCTCAATCTCGCGAAGCTTCAGCATCCGCGCGTATCGGCTGATCGCGATCAAGACTAAACCGGCAACCTCACCCTTCAAAGGGTGAGTAACGTCAGGCTTGCCCTCTAGGAGGACTACCTTGATGGACAAGGTGCTTGATTTTGGAGTCGCAAAGCAAAGTCCACATAGCTCATGGTCATACCACAGAGAAAGGTCAAACGCTTTCCCGTCGCGATTCTTCCAGCCAGGTATATCCTCCCATGGATAAAGTTGGGCCTCTGAGCCCCATAAATAACATTGATCCAATGCCACTTACGTTATCGGCTCGTACCTTATCCGTCCAGCATCAATTCCCCTCTCCGCCAGTACCCACGGATCATCCAACAAATACTCTTTGGCAAGTTGCATTGCGGTCGAACGGAACATCTGATGTTTAAAGTCGCTAATACGCGGTCGTTTCATGTGGCGAATACGATGGGGGTGACAACAAAACGATAGGGCTCGGGGGCGAGGCGCACAATCAGGCTGGTTCCGGTTTAGTTGTAGGTAAAGTCGCAGGGATGTGTGGTCTGAAAGGGGCGTTTGATCCTGCTGCCACTCTCTGTGGGAGATTCTATGTTGCAGGGCAACCCTGCAACATAGGCGCTGGTTGGTATTCGCTCTGATTTTTCATCAAGGCAAATGCCACTCGGCAAA
>NZ_FPIX01000043.1:0-23486 GCF_900119205.1 Pseudomonas sp. NFACC16-2
GATCGTTCCCACGCTCTGCGTGGTAATGCATCCCGTGACGCTCTGCGTCACCTTGCAGAAGCGGAACGCGGAGCGTTCCTGGAGCGTGAGGAACGATCTTCCACAGCCTCAGCGCCGAATGAAACATTGACCGCAAGTCCCGGAGTGCCCGGCAACGACGCCCACGCCAGACTGACCAATCCTTCCCACTAAGGTTTGTGCTCATGTCCACCTCCCTGCAAGCCCCCTCGCTGATCCCACCCATGGGCGACCTTGACTGGTCTGCCCTGGAGGGCAGCCTCGAGCAGGACGGCAGCGCAGTCCTGCGCAACCTGCTCACCGCCAGGCAATGCCAGGGACTCAGCAGCTTGTATGCCCAGCCCGGGCTTTTTCGTTCGCGGGTGATCATGGCCCGCCATGGATTCGGGCGCGGCGAGTATCAGTATTTTCGTTACCCGCTGCCTGACCTCGTCCAGCAACTGCGTCAGTGGTTGTATCCGCTGCTGGTACCGCTGGCCAACCGCTGGAACGCGTGCATGGGCCTAGAGGTGCACTATCCCGACCGGCATGCCGATTTCATCCAGCGCTGCCATGCCGCCGGGCAGCAACGCCCGACGCCATTGTTGCTGCAATACGGCCCCCAGGACTACAACTGCCTGCATCAGGATCTGTACGGCGAGCAGGTGTTCCCGCTGCAGGTCGCGATCCTGTTGTCGGAACCGGGGCGGGACTTCAGCGGGGGTGAATTCGTGCTGACCGAACAACGTCCGCGCATGCAGTCGCGGCCGCAGGTCATCGATCTGAAACAGGGCGATGCGGTGGTGTTCGCGGTGCATCAGCGGCCCGTCAAAGGCGTTCGCGGTTATTATCGAGTGAACATGCGCCATGGCGTCAGCCGCGTGCACGACGGCAGGCGACACACCTTGGGAATCATTTTTCATGATGCGCAATGACGACACCCCGATCACCCTGGACCTGTTCGCCGACGAGACGCCGACGACACCAGGCCAGGTCGAACAGATTGGCCCGCAATCGTTCGTGCTGCGTGGCTTTGCCCTGCCCTGGCTCGACCGTTTGCTGCCGGCCCTGGAAACCGTGTTGCAGGCCGCGCCGTTCCGGCAGATGGTCACGCCCGGCGGCTTCACCATGTCGGTGGCCTTGAGCAGTTGTGGCGCCCTGGGCTGGACCACCGACCGCAGCGGCTATCGCTATAGCGCCGTTGATCCACAGACCGGCCACCCCTGGCCCGCCATGCCGGCGGTGTTTCGCGAACTGGCCCAGGCCGCCGCCCGGCAGGCACGGTTCGAGCATTTCGAGCCGGATTCCTGCCTGATCAACCGCTACGTGCCCGGCGCACGGATGTCGTTGCATCAAGACAAGAACGAACGCCAACTCAGCGCCCCTATCGTCTCGATGTCCCTGGGCTTGCCGGCAATGTTTCAGTTCGGCGGGTTCGAGCGCAGCGACAAAAGCCTGCGTGTGCCGCTGTTCCATGGTGACATCGTGGTCTGGGGCGGCGTGGACCGGTTGCGTTATCACGGCGTGCTGCCGCTCAAGAGTGGAGAGCATCCGCGCCTGGGCGCCCAGCGCATCAACCTGACGTTTCGCACCGCCGGGTGAAGGTGCAGAATTCAACCGCAAGACCCGGAGTGTCGCCGCTCCCCAGGCTCGCTACTGTAGCCAAAACGGGCCAATGGACATAACGACCATGAACAGCACTTCGAACAATCTCGCCCCTGAACTGGATCCGCGCTGGGCCGCCGTGCTCGCCCGGGATCCACGCGCCGACGGCACCTTCGTCTATGGCGTAAAAACCACTGGCATCTATTGCCACCCCAGCAGCCTGTCGCGCCTGCCCAACCCGCGCAACGTCGAGTTCTTCGACACGCCGGAACAGGCCCAGGCCGCCGGTTATCGGCCCAGCAAGCGCGTAGCCCGGGACCAGACCCAGATCGCCGCCCAGCAAGCGGCACGGGTTGCCGCCGCTTGCCGGCAAATCGAGGCGGCCGAGCAACTGCCTGGCCTGAATGAGCTGGCAGAAAGCGCGGGGTTGAGCCCCTTCCATTTTCATCGGGTCTTCAAGGCTGTCACCGGCCTGACCCCCAAGGGTTATGCCGCCGCCCACCGCTCACGCAAGGTGCGCGAACGCCTGGCCGATGGCGGCACGATCACCGAGGCGCTGTACGACGCCGGTTTCAACTCCAACAGCCGCTTTTATGAGGCTGCCGACAAGGTGTTGGGCATGAAACCCGCCGACTACCGCGCCGCCGGGCAGAACACCGACATCCGTTTCGCCGTCGGCCAATGCTCCCTCGGGGCGATCCTGGTGGCGCAAAGCGAGCGTGGCGTGTGCGCGATCCTGCTGGGGGACGACCCGGACGCGTTGGTGCGCGACCTGCAAGACAAATTCCGCCGGGCCAACCTGATCGGCGCCGACCGCGAGTTCGAGCAGTTGATCGCCCAGGTGGTTGGCTTCATCGAAGCACCGGCCCTAGGCTTGGACCTGCCCTTGGACCTGCGCGGCACCGCCTTCCAGGAGCGGGTCTGGCAAGCCTTGCGGGACATTCCCGCAGGCAGCACCGCCAGCTATGCCGAGATCGCCCAGCGCATCGGCATGCCCAAGGCCGTGCGCGCCGTGGCCCAGGCCTGCGGCGCCAACAGCCTGGCGGTGGCAATCCCTTGCCATCGGGTGGTACGCAGCGACGGCAACCTGTCGGGCTATCGCTGGGGTGTGGAACGCAAGCGTCAGTTGCTGGCGCTGGAGCGCTCATCCGGGGATTGAATGCCGATGTAGATCGCCACCGAGTCGGGGCCGCTGTAGACCTCGAAATCGGTGGTGAAACGGCGCAATGTCTGTGGGTTATCCGCAAAGTACGCCCAGATCAGGCCCCAGGTCTGGATCACGCAGTCGGGCATCGGCCCCTTGGCCGAAAACACCACGTAGTCGCCGCCCTCGATGTCCACGGCGGGATAGCCTGCGCAGGTCGCATCCACCTGCACTCCGGCCGTCACGTCGAAGTGGCCGGTGGCGTCGGATTCGTAGTTGGAATACACCCCGTAGACGAACGACTCCGACTGCCGGGCCGGAATCGTGTCGAACAGCCCTTCGTTGAAGAACTGCTGCCACATCGGGCCGATCCTTGCCGTGTCGGGCTGCTGTTCGTCGGTGTTGCGGGTGCGCACCTGCAGGCCGGCCACGGTGAAGGGTTCGACGGTCTTGAGTTTCACGTCCATGGATCGGGCTCCTTGATGTATGAAGCCCGCATGGTAACCCTCCCACCGGCGGGATCAAGCTGCAGCGCTCGATTGAAAAACTCGACTGGCCCTCGCCGGTCCACACCTGCTAAAACCGCTGTTTCCTTCTGCCGTCGGAGACCCCGCCCATGAGCCAGTGGCCAGACACTCGCATTCTTGACCTGCTCGGCATCGAGCTGCCCATCATCCAGGGACCGCTGGCCGGGGTGACCGGGCCGGCCATGGTGGTCGCGACGTGCAATGCCGGCGGGCTGGGTTCGATGCCGGCGGCGATGCTGGACGTCGAGCAACTGCGCCAGGCCCTGACGACCATCGGCGAACAGACCGACAAGCCGTTCAACGTAAATTTTTTCTGTCACCAGCCACCGGCCTTCGACGAACAACGGGCCGCGGCCTGGAAGCAACGGCTCAAGCCGTACTACCAGGAACTGGGCGTCGACTTCGACGCGCCGACCCCGGTGTCCAACCGCACGCCTTTCGACGATGCCGCCTGCCAGGTGTTGGAAGAGATGCGTCCCAAAGTGGTCAGTTTTCATTTCGGCCTGCCGGAAAAATCCTTGCTGGATCGAGTGAAGGCCACTGGCGCGAAAATCCTTTCCTCGGCCACCACCGTCGAGGAGGCCATCTGGCTGGAGCAGCACGGCTGCGACGCGATCATCGCCATGGGCTATGAAGCCGGCGGCCATCGCGGGATGTTCCTCAGCGACGACCTCAACACCCAAGTCGGGCTGTTTGCCTTGCTGCCGCAGGTGGTGGATGCGGTGAAGGTGCCGGTGATCGCCACCGGCGGCATTGGCGATGCGCGGGGGATCGTCGCGGCGTTCGCCCTGGGCGCCTCGGCGGTGCAACTGGGCAGCGCCTATCTGTTCACCCCCGAGGCGAAGATCAGCGCTTCCCATCACCGCGCGTTGCGCACGGCCAAGGAAAGCCAGACCGCTGTTACCAACCTGTTCACTGGGCGCCCGGCCCGAGGCATCGTCAACCGGGTGATGCGCGAAGTGGGCCCGATGAGCCCGCTCGCACCGGCCTTTCCCCTGGCGGGCGGCGCGTTGATGCCGCTGCGCGCCAAGGATGAAGCGGACTTCAGCAACCTGTGGGCCGGCCAGGCGTTTCCCCTGGGCCGCGAACTGTCGAGCGCCGAGTTGACCCGGCGGTTGGCTGAAGAGGCATTGGCCCGACTCAACAATCGTGGGCGGTCCTGACAGTCGTCATCGCCTGTCAGGCCACCATCGCGAGCAGGCTCGCTCCCCAGGCAAAATGCCGCGTTCCGTTTGCCGGCCATTCGCTATATATTCCGGTATATAGCGAACCTGACCTTACGGAACCCGACCTATGCGCCCCATCCGCTTCGCGCCGTTGCTGCTGACCCCGTTCTTTGCCATTGGCGCCGTCCAGGCCGCGGAGGTGCAGGTGGCGGTCGCTTCCAATTTCACCGCGCCGATCCAGGCCATCGCCGCCGATTTCGAAAAAGACACCGGGCACAAGCTGGTGGCGGCTTACGGCGCGACCGGGCAGTTCTACACCCAGATCAAGAACGGCGCGCCATTCGAAGTCTTCCTCGCCGCCGACGACACCACCCCGGCCAAACTCGAAAGCGAAGGCGACACTGTCAAGGGCTCGCGCTTCACCTACGCAGTCGGCACCCTGGCGCTGTGGTCAGCCAAAGAGGGTTACGTCGATGGCACGGGGCAGGTCCTCAAGCACAACGACTTCCAGCACCTGTCCATTGCCAACCCGAAAGCCGCGCCCTACGGCCTCGCCGCGACCCAGGTGCTGGACAAGCTCGGCTTGAGCGCGCAGGTGAAAGGCAAGCTCGTCGAAGGCCAGAACATCACCCAGGCCTATCAATTCGTCTCCACCGGTAACGCCGAACTCGGTTTCGTCGCCTTGTCCCAGGTGTACAAGGACGGCAGAGTGACAGGCGGCTCGGCATGGATCGTCCCGGCCGAACTGCACGACCCGATCAAACAGGACGCGGTGATCCTCACCAAAGGCCGGGACAACCCCGCCGCCGCGGCCCTGGTGGATTACCTCAAGGGCCCGAAAGCCGCCGCCATCATCCAAACCTACGGTTACCAACGCTAAAATGCCCCTGACCAGCGCCGACTATGCCGCCATCTGGCTGACCCTCAAACTGGCGTCCTTGACCACGGTGATCCTGCTGCTCATCGGCACGCCCATCGCTCTATGGCTGTCGCGCACCCGTTCGTGGCTGCGCGGGCCGGTGGGCGCGGTGGTGGCATTGCCATTGGTGTTGCCACCCACGGTGATCGGCTTTTACCTGTTGCTGGCGTTGGGGCCGCACGGCTGGATCGGCCAGTTCACCCAAGCCCTCGGGCTGGGCACCCTCACCTTCAGCTTCACCGGGCTGGTGATCGGCTCGGTGATCTACTCCATGCCGTTTGTGGTGCAGCCGTTGCAAAACGCCTTCGCGGCCATCGGCAGTCGCCCCCTGGAAGTCGCCGCCACCCTGCGGGCCGGCCCCTGGGATACATTTTTCAGCGTCATCCTGCCCCTGGCCCGTCCCGGTTTCATCACCGCGGCGATTCTGGGGTTCGCCCACACCGTCGGCGAATTCGGCGTGGTGCTGATGATCGGCGGCAACATCCCGGAGAAAACCCGGGTGGTGTCGGTGCAGATCTACGACCATGTCGAAGCCCTGGAGTATGCCCAGGCCCACTGGCTGGCGGCGGCGATGCTGGTGTTTTCATTCCTGGTGCTGCTGGCGTTGTATTCCAGCCGCCGAACCCGTGCCGGTTGGGGCTGATCGATGATCAACGCGCGTTTGCAACTCGACCACGGGGCTTTTTCCCTGGACCTGGATGTGCAACTGCCAGGCCGTGGCGTGACCGCACTGTATGGGCCTTCCGGCTCCGGCAAGACCACTTGCCTGCGCTGCATTGCCGGGTTGGAGCGGCCGGCCCGGGGCTTTATCGAAGTCAACGGCCAAGTGTGGCAGGACAGCGAGCACGGCGTGTTCGTGCCGCCCCACAAGCGGCCGGTGGGGTATGTGTTCCAAGAGGCCAGCCTGTTCGCCCACCTGTCGGTACGGGCCAACCTGGCGTTCGGCCTCAAGCGCATCGCGCCGGCACAACGGCGAGTGGACATGAACCAGGCCACCGATCTGCTGGGTATCGGGCACTTGCTCGATCGCCAGCCGCACAACCTCTCCGGCGGCGAGCGCCAGCGGGTGGGCATCGCCCGTGCCTTGCTCACCAGCCCGCAACTGCTGCTGATGGATGAGCCGCTGGCGGCCCTCGATAGCCGGCGCAAAAACGAAATCCTGCCGTACCTGCAACGGCTCCACGATGAGCTGGACATTCCAGTGCTGTATGTCAGCCATTCCCAGGACGAAGTGGCGCGCCTGGCCGATCACATCGTGTTGCTCGACGGCGGCCGCGCGCTGGCCAGTGGACCGATCGGCGAAACCCTGGCCCGGCTCGACCTGCCATTGGCCCTGGGGGATGACGCCGGCGTGGTGATCGAGGGCAAGGTCAGCGGCTATGACCCGGCGTACCAATTGCTGACCCTGAACCTGCCCGACAGCCAACTGACCGTGCGCGTGGCCCACACGTCCCTGGCCCTCGGCCAGCCGCTGCGCTTCAAGGTCCAGGCTCGGGACGTCAGCCTCAGCCTGGCGAACGATGCCCAAACCAGCATCCTCAATCGCCTGCCGGTCACCGTGGTCAGCGAACAGGCCGCCGACAACGCCGCCCATGTGCTGGTCCGCCTGGAAGCCGCCGGCACCCCACTGCTGGCGCGCATCACCCGCTATTCCCGCGATCAGCTCAAGCTGCAACCGGGGCTGGTGTTGTGGGCGCAGATCAAGGCGGTGGCGGTGTTGGCGTAGTCCCCTTAACAACCGATCACACTGTGAGCGCTTGCTCCCACAGGTTCGGCGGCACCATCAGAATCTTGGCACGACCGCAACGGGCTGCGGTCAATCGATCACAGGCCACCGGATTCGCTGCCAAGGACTTTCTTCATGCCCGACACCCTGCCGCCGGATGCATTGCCGGCCGACCTGCATTACGTCGACGACACCGCCCCCGGCATCACCCGCAAGAAATTGCGTGGCAAGTTCTGTTATTTCGACCCGCAGGGCCAGCGCATCACCGACGCGGCAGAGATCCAGCGCATCAATGCCTTGGCGGTGCCGCCGGCCTATACCGATGTGTGGATCTGCACCGACCCCCGAGGCCATCTCCAGGCCACCGGCCGCGACGCCCGCGGGCGCAAGCAGTACCGCTACCACGCGCGCTGGCGTGAAGTGCGCGATGCGGACAAGTATTCGCGGATGCTGGAATTCGGACGTGCCCTGCCGCGCCTGCGCAAACGCCTGGAAGAAATCCTCGCCACGCCCGGTTTCAGCCGCGACAAAGTCATGGCCACGGTTATCACCCTGCTGGACACGACCCTGATCCGCGTCGGCAACAGCCAATACGCCCGGGACAATCGCTCCTATGGCCTGACGACCCTGCGCAACAAGCATGTCGAGGTCAACGGCAGCGCCATCGCCTTCCAGTTCCGTGGCAAGAGCGGCATCGAGCACCAGATCACCGTGAAGGACCGGCGCCTGGCGCGGATCATCAAGCGCTGCCAGGAGATCCCCGGGCAGAACCTGTTCCAATACCTGGACGAACACGGCGAACGCCACGCCATCAGTTCTTCGGACATCAACGCCTACCTCAAGACCCTCACTGGCGCTGACTTCACCGCCAAGGACTACCGCACCTGGGCCGGCAGCGCAGCCGCTCTGGCCGGGTTGCGGACGCTGCGCTGGGAAACCGAAAGCGAGGCCAAAAGGCATGTCGCCGAGATGGTCAGGCAAGTCGCCCGACAACTGGGCAACACGCCGACCGTCTGTCGCAAGTGCTACATTCATCCTGCGGTGGTGGAGAGTTTCCTGCTCGGTGCCCTGACCCAGTTACCCAAACCCCGGGCACGTAAAGGCCTCAGCGAAGAAGAAGCCGGGCTGGCGTTATTTCTGCAGCGCATGACGCAAGCCGCCCAGAAATGCGAACAGCAGCAACCGGCTTGATGCGCTCACCGGCAGCCAGCCACGGATGAGGAACATCCGCAGACCGCTGGACTCCCAACTGTACGGCACAGCCGATCCGCAGGCACTTGCAAAGGGTGAAGTCGACAGGAGTTTCAGATGTCCGAACACATTGTCCATTTTCATTGCCAGATCGATCAGGGAACCACGGAACGCTTTCGCGATAACTGCCTGGAGGCCATTGAGAAAGGCGCCGACTCGCTGATGCTCAATCTCTCCACAGTCGGTGGCAGCACCAACTTCGGCTTCACCCTCTACACCTTCATCAAGTCCCTGCCGGTACCGGTACGTGCGGTGAACGCCGGCAACATCGAGTCGATGGGCATCGTCATGTACCTGGCCGCCAGCGACCGCACCACTACCCCACATTCGCGTTTCCTGATTCATCCGATGAACTGGTACTTCGGCCAGAAGTCGGTGGACCACTCACGCTTGCGCGAGTACCTGTCCAGCCTGGACAACGACGTGGCGCGCTACGTGGAAATCTACGTCAAGGAAACCGCTGGCGCGGCGACGCAGCTGGATATCTTCAAATGCCTGTGTGCCGAGGAACGGGTGATTCCAGCGGAGAACTCCCTGGCTTTCGGCATTGCCCATCGGGTCGAGCAAGTGGTGTTCCCGGCAGATGCCAAGCATTGGAAAGTCAGCGGTGGGGAGGATTAGAAGTGAAGGCTGGTGGCAGACCATTCGTCGCCAGCAAGCGGTTTTTTTTAAACTTCCCCCGGCCATTTTCTTTCCCAACTAATGCGAGGCACGTTGCTCGCTCAACCAAAATGAGGATTCTCGAAATGGCCAGTAGCGGAAACAAAAACCCAGGCAACTTCGCCAATGATCGTGAAAAAGCATCGGAAGCCGGCAAGAAAGGCGGACAAGCGTCGGGCGGCAACGTTGCTAACGACCGGCAAAAAGGCACTGGGGCCGGTAACAAAGGTAGCGAACGCAGCCAAGGCGGCGGCAGAAAATCGTAACCACGCAAATCGTTGGGGCGCAGACGTATTGCGCCCCGGCGCTATCCGCTCTCGCTCTCGCTACAAATACGAAATTCCATATATTCGATTGTCCGCATATACTCCGGCGCAGCCCAACCTTGCGCTTATCGGAGCCGATCGATGAAAGTCCTCTTCATGTGCACAGCCAACAGTTGCCGCAGCATTCTCAGCGAAGCGATGTTCAACCATCTGGCCCCGGCCGGATTCCAGGCCGTCAGCGCCGGCAGTTTCCCCAAGGGCCACGTGCTCCCGCGCAGCCTGAGCACCTTGCAAGAAGCCGGTATCAGCGTAAAAGGCTTGCGCAGCAAGGGTAACGACGCGTTCGAGGGCAGTCCGCCGGACATCGTCATCACCGTGTGCGACAGCGCCGCTCGCGATGCTTGCCCGGTGTACTTCGGTCCGGCCATCAAGGCCCACTGGGGCCTGGTCGATCCATCGACCGTCAGAGGCAGCGATGATCAGATCGGCCAGGCCTTCCATGCCACCCTGGATCGTATCGAAACCCGCTGCCGGGCCTTTTTTGCCCTGCCCTTCGACCAGCTCGATGCCCAGGCCTTGAAAGCCGAGCTCGACCGCATCGGCACCCTCTGACCGCTCAACCTGCGCGATAGGCCTGCTTCACCGTCTCGATCCAGCTCGCCTCCAGGCGCGACTGTTCGGTGCCCAGGCCCAGCGCCTGCATCTTCGCCAGGTGCGCGTCGGCCTCTCGCGCCAGGGAGCCCTGGGCGCTGGAGTTGGCGTCCAGCTGATGCATCTGGGCCAGCCCCAGGTGATAGAAACGCAGCAGCTTCATAGCGGTGGGATCCTGGGCTTGCACGCCAGCGGTCACCTGGTGCATCACGTTGGTGATTTTCATCAGGCTGCGCTTGAGCTGCCAGCCGTACACGGCGGCGGCCATCCATGGCTGCGACCAGAAATACAGGCGCATCAGCGCGGCCATTGCCAGCACCGCGACAAGCACCCCGCCGAGATTGAAACGAAAGTTATCGCCTCCGGGCGTGCCCAGCAGCAGCACGGCCAGGCTGGACAGCAACATCGCCAGGGCCAGGAACACCACCGCGATGATCAGGGTGCTGCGGCGAGTCTGCTTGCGATAGGTGTCGCTATCCCACGGTTTGATCTCGAACATCGCGGTGCAATTTCCTTGTACGGCATCAAAAGAGTCACGCATTATCGCCTGCCCGGTCGATTTAGCTATGCTGGAGCTCATTTTGTATCGCAACCGACTCGCCGGGTCCGGATCGAAGTCCATGGCGATAGCGCAAGGATCGTGCGATCTTTCTGCGTGGACGTTTTTTTCAAGATGCCGTCGTTGTGTGCATGGCATCGTTTTCAAGGAAAGCTGAATGAATCAAAGACATGTAATCAACGCCTCGGTAAGCCCCAAAGGCAGCCTGGAGACCTTGTCCCAGCGCGAAGTCCAGCAACTGAGCGAAGCCGGTTCCGGCAGTATCTATACCCTCTTCCGCCAGTGCGCCCTGGCCATCCTCAACACCGGCGCCCATGTTGATAACGCCAAGACCATCCTGGAAGCCTACAAGGACTTCGAGATCCGTATTCACCAGCAGGACCGGGGCGTGCGCCTGGAGCTGCTGAACGCGCCGGCCGACGCGTTCGTCGACGGCGAAATGATCGCCAGCACCCGGGAAATGCTGTTCAGCGCCCTGCGCGACATCGTCTACACCGAGAACGAGCTGGACAGCCAGCGCATCGACCTCAGCTCGTCCCAGGGCATCAGCGACTACGTCTTCCACCTGCTGCGCAACGCCCGCACCTTGCGTCCTGGCGTGGAGCCGAAAATCGTCGTGTGCTGGGGCGGTCACTCGATCAACACCGAAGAATACAAATACACCAAGAAGGTCGGCCACGAACTGGGCCTGCGCAGCCTGGATATCTGCACCGGTTGCGGCCCTGGCGTGATGAAAGGCCCGATGAAAGGCGCCACCATTGCCCACGCCAAGCAGCGGATCCATGGCGGCCGTTACCTGGGCCTGACGGAGCCGGGCATCATCGCCGCCGAGGCGCCGAACCCGATCGTCAATGAGCTGGTGATCCTGCCGGACATCGAGAAACGCCTCGAGGCTTTCGTACGTGTCGGTCACGGCATCATCATCTTCCCGGGCGGCGCTGGTACGGCGGAAGAGTTCCTCTACCTGCTGGGTATCCTGATGCACCCGGCCAACCAGGACCTGCCGTTCCCGGTGGTGCTCACCGGACCGAAAAGCGCCGCGCCGTACCTCGATCAGTTGCATGCGTTTGTCGGTGCAACCCTGGGTGAAGCCGCGCAGAAGCACTATCAGATCATCATCGACGACCCGGCCGAAGTGGCACGGCAGATGACCCAGGGGCTCAAGGAGGTCAAGCAGTTCCGCCGCGAGCGCAACGACGCCTTCCACTTCAACTGGCTGCTGAAGATCGACGAAGGCTTCCAGCGCCCGTTCGACCCGACCCACGCCAACATGGCCAGCCTGGGCCTGAGCCGCGACCTGCCCGCCCACGAACTGGCGGCCAACCTGCGCCGGGCGTTCTCGGGCATCGTGGCCGGTAACGTCAAGGACAAGGGCATCCGCCTGATCGAAGAACACGGCCCTTACGAGATCCACGGTGACGCCGCCATCATGGAACCCCTCGACCGCCTGCTCCAGGCCTTCGTCGCCCAGCACCGCATGAAACTGCCAGGCGGGGCGGCGTATGTGCCGTGCTATCGCGTGGTGACCTGACCTATCCGAGGACCTCCGTAGATCCAATGTGGGAGCGAGCAAGCTCGCTCCCACAGGTGTTCTGCGGCGGTCATAGAATCGAAGGCAACCGCATCAGGCCGGCCTCATCCACCTCAATGCCTAGCCCAAGGTAATCCTCGATCTGCGGATGAAGGGTGACCACAGGGTGCGTATGCGTCGCCGTCACCACCAGCACATCCGCCCCCGCCGCCTCGCCGGCCCGGATGCCCGCCTCGGCGTCTTCAAACACCAGGCATTCCTGCGGTGCCACCTGCAAGCGTTCGGCAGCCAAGCGGTAGCAGGCGGGGTTGGGCTTGCCGTCGCTCACGTCCTCGGCAGTGACCATCACTGCAGGGCGCGGGATCCCGGCCGCTTCCATACGCCGCAAGGCCAGTGCCATCGGTGCCGAAGTGACGATCGCCCAGCGCTCAGGCGGCAGGCTGTTCACAAAGGCCTGCGCACCGGGCACCTGCACCACCCCTTCAACGTCTTCGATTTCCTCGCGGGTAATCTGCTCGGCCTCGGCCTGGGCATCCACCCCCGGCAGGTGCTGGCGGGTGATGGTGTCAATGGCGCGCACGCCATGGATCGTCGGCAGGAATGTCGCCACGTCCACGCCGTGGCGCAGGGCCCAGCGCGTCCAGATCCGCTCGGCGGCGGCGATGGAATTGAGCAGTGTGCCGTCCATGTCGAACAGGAAGGCGCGGTAGGCAATGTGGGTGGGGAGACTGGCAGGCATCGGATCCTCGGTGGCGGCGTGGCGGGTGATGGCCACAGGGTTTAATGGTGAGTTGGCTACACCAACCGCTCGATCGGCTGATGCTGCCACACCCGCTTGTAGTACAGCGTCTGCAACAGCAGCATGCTCAAGTAAGCCACCGGGAACGCCATCCACACCCCTTGCAGGCCTAAGTGAGCGTCCAGCAGATACGCCGCCGGCACCTGCACGGCGACGATGCAGAAGATCGAGATAGCGACTGGCACCAGCACCGTGCCGCTGGCGCGCATGATACCGCCGACGATCGCCTGGAAGCCGAACACCAGCAGGCTCCAGAGCATGATGTGCAGCAGGTGTTCGGCCTGGACCCGTGCCGCCGGGTCGGTGATGAACAACCCCAGCAGCCAGTGAGACAACAGATACCCCAGGACCACCAGCCCGCCCGTAAGCCAGAGGTTGATCAACAACCCCGTGCGCAGGATCGGCCCCAGGCGCTCCAGGCGTCCGGCACCGATGGCCTGGGCGCCGAGGATCGAAGCGGTGATGGCGATCGACAGCGCCGGAAACTGCACGTAGTTGACGATCTGCGTCACCGCGCCGTAGGCCGCCGTGGCCTGGGAGCCATGACTATTGACCAGCGTCAGGATGACCAACTCGGACAACGAGATCACCACCATCTGCAACCCTGTGGGCAAGCCAATGCGCAGCACTTTGCCAAGGATCTCCGTGTCCAGGCGCATCGCCGCGAACAACGCCCGGTCCGGGGCCAGGGCATGCTCGCGAAGGTTCAGGCGCCACGCCAGCATGGCCATGGCCGAGGCCGTCCCCACCAACCCCGCCAGCGCCGCGCTCTGGATGCCCATCTGCGGCAACCCCGACCAGCCACGAATCAACGCTGGCGTGAGCAGCAGCCCGACACTGGTGGAGATCAGCAGGGCCAACATCGGTGACACCGTATCGCTCACCCCGCGCAGCAGTTGGGTAAACAGCACAAATACCAGCAACATCGGCAGGATCCACAGCATGACCCGGGCATAGGAAACGGCGTCTTCCAGCACATCGGCCGGCGTGCCGAGCCCCTGCAACGCCTGACGCGCAAAGACACTGCCAAGCACCGCCGCCGTCAGGCCGATGATCGCCCCCAACAACAAGGTCGAACCGGCAATCGCCTTCACCGTCCCGGTTTCGCCGGCGCCGTAGGCCTGCCCGATCAACACCCCTGCCCCCGCACCCAGGCCGATGACCAATGCGATAAAGAAAAACACGATGGGAAACATGCCCGACACCGCCGCCAAGGCCTGGGTACCGAGCATCTGGCCGATGTAGATGCTGTTGAACGTGCCAGACATGGACTGCAGGAAATTGGACAAGACCATAGGGGCCAGGAACAGGAGGTAGGTTTTCCAGAGGGGCTGGGTGGGCATGAGGGCTCTGATGGCAGGTTCGAAAATCCGATGCCGGGTAATTTAGCGTAATCCATGGATTCTGTTTCGGAAGATGTCCGTTTTTCGTGGCGAGGGAGCTTGCTCCCGCCGGGCTGCGCAGCAGCCCCAAAACCTAAACACGCAATCTTTCAGGCCAACCGCACCCGCCAAGTTTGGGACCGCTTCGCGCTCCAGCGGGAGCAAGCTCCCTCGCCACAAAGGCCCGTGCGCCATCTCCCTTGCCAGGTGGCTTATACCTTCGTCGGGTGCATTCGACATTTCCCAGACAGCGTCTAACCTGAAATAGCACAGTGCCACGTACTGTGTAGGCCAATGCCTATGCAATACCGGTATCGGACAGCCGGTCTTAAAGTCCGAGTAGAGGTCGCAGATAACCAGTTATTCGCAAATAACCTGTTAGAAACTCTGTTCAAGGACCGAACCATGACGTCGTACCCACACGGTCATTCCTTCGCCCAACCACCTCGCATCCTCTGGAACACAGTGCTCGTCGCTTTCGTTGCTGCCGTTGGCGTCTTACTGCTCAATGGTCCAAGCGTACAAAACATCATCCTGGCTGTTGCCCTCCTGGCCGTTGGTGTCGGTGCTGGCATATGGGGTGCGCGTTCACAACGTCAGCAGTTCGACAGCGCCATCGCCGCCATGGCCCGCCACGACCTGCAAGCCAGCGAGCATCTGGCCCATAAAGCCAGCGAGCAACTCAACGAAGTCATTCTCGGCGCCATGCCGATCTGGGCCAAGCAGGTCGAAAGCTCCCGGCAGCAGACCGAAACCGCAATCGTCTCGCTGACCAGCCGTTTCACCGGCATTTCTTCGCGCCTGGAAGAGACCGTGCAAGCCTCGCAGCTGGCTGCCGGTGAGTTGGCCGGCAGCAGCAGTGGCGGTGCCGTGCAGGTGCTGGCCCAGAGCGAAAGTGAACTGGTCAAGGTCATCGATTCGCTGAAGGCCACCCAAGCCAGCCGCGATGAAACCCTGGCCCAGGTACGCAACCTGACGGCCTATACCGGGGAACTGCGGACCATGGCCGCCGACGTCGCGGCGATTGCCGCGCAGACCAACCTGCTGGCGCTCAATGCCGCCATCGAAGCCGCCCGTGCCGGCGAGGCCGGGCGTGGCTTTGCCGTGGTGGCCGACGCCGTACGCAGCCTCTCGAGCAAGTCCAGCGAGACCGGCCAACAGATGTCGGCCAAGGTCGACATCATCAACACCGCCATCACCCAACTGGTGCATGCCGCGTCCAGCGGCGCGGACCAGGACAGCCATTCGGTCAGTGCCTCCGAGCAAAGCATCCAGCAGGTGCTGGAGCGCTTCAAGAGTGTCACCGGCAGCTTGGCCGACTCGGCCGACATGCTGCAGCGGGAGAGCTTCGGCATCCGCGATGAACTCACCGAGGTGCTGGTCAGCCTGCAATTCCAGGATCGGGTCAGCCAGATCCTCAGCCACGTGCGCGACAACATCGAGGACCTGCATGTGCACATGCAGCAGGCCAGCCAGTCGCCCGAACAGGCCGTCTCCATCGACGCTCGCCAATGGCTGGCGCGCATGGAAACCACTTACGCCACCGACGAGCAACGCCGCAATCACCACGGCGACTCGGCCGCGCAACAGACTTCACAGGAAATCACCTTCTTTTAGGAGCGCCGTTCATGGCTAAAAGTGTATTGGTTGTCGACGACTCCGCGAGCGTTCGGCAGGTGGTCGGCATCGCGTTGAAAAGTGCCGGCTATGACGTGATCGAAGCCAGCGACGGCAAGGACGCCCTGGGCAAACTCAATGGCCAGAAAGTGCACCTGATCATCAGTGACGTGAACATGCCCAACATGGACGGCATCACCTTCGTCAAGGAGGTCAAGAAGCTGGCCAGCTACAAATTCACGCCGATCATCATGCTCACCACCGAATCCCAGGAATCGAAGAAACAGGAAGGCCAGGCTGCCGGAGCGAAGGCCTGGGTGGTCAAGCCGTTCCAGCCGGCACAGATGCTGGCGGCGGTATCCAAGCTGATCCTTCCTTGATAGCCGGAGGCGCCCATGTCGTTGCACTACGAAACACAGGATGACACCGCCCAGGTGCACATCGACGGCGAGCTGACGATCTACACCGCCGCCGACCTGGCCGCGCAATGGTTACCGCAGCTGGGCGCAACACCGCGGATGGCCCTTGATCTGTCGCAGATCACCGAAATGGACGGCGCCGGCCTGCAACTGCTGCTGATGGTACAGCGCGAGGCCGCCAAGGCCGGCACCCAACTGACATTGACCGGCCAGAGCAAGGCCGTCATGGAAACACTTGCCCTGTGCAACCTGGTTGCCTAGGGCTGCTGCAATACGTCGGACACGACAAAGGATATGAGCGTGAGCATCAATCTCGATCAGGCACAACAGACCTTCATCGTCGAGGCACGGGAACAGTTGCAAGCGATGGAAGAGTCGCTGCTGCAACTGGAAACCGACCCCGGCGACGATGACGCCATCGGCGCGATCTTTCGGGCGGCGCACACGATCAAGGGCTCGGCCGGGCTGTTCGGCCTTGAGCCGATCGTCAGCTTCACCCACATCGTCGAAGACGTGCTCGATCGCCTGCGCAACGGCAGCGTCGAAGTGGACGCCGGCCTGATCGCGGTACTGCTCAAGTCCAGCGATCACATGCTGGAACTGATCAACGTGGCCGCCAACCAGGGTGGAGCGCTGCCGCCACCGGCCCTGCAACGGGAAGTGGAACTGTGCCAGATCCTGCAGGAGTACCAGGCGCCCTCGCCCGCTGCAGCTCCGACGCCAGCCCCTGAAACCAAAACCAGCGAACCCGGCGAAACGCGCCTCTGGCACATCTCCCTGCGTTTCGGCCAGGACGTGTTCCGCAACGGCATGGACCCTCTGTCGTTCCTGCGCTACCTGCAAACCCTGGGTGAAATCGTCGACATCACCACCTTGACCGACGCCCTGCCCGCCGCCGATGCCTGGGACGCCGAGTCCTGCTACCTGGGCTTTGACATCGAGTTTCGCTCGGCCGCCAGCCACGGCGCGATCAATGAAGTGTTCGATTTCGTCCGGGAAGACTGCGAGATCGAGATCGTTGCCCTGGATGACGACATCGCCCCCGCAGCCAACACCGGCCTGGTGACCACATCACCGGAGCCGGTCGAGGAAAACACCGCCCTGGTCACCACCGGCGAGTTGCTGTCCGACCAGCGCAAGGCGCCGCGCGTGCCCGCCCAGATCGCCAGCGACAAACAAGCGGTGACCAGCGACAGCAAGGCCAAGGACGGCACCTACGTGCGGGTCAATGCCGACAAGCTCGACGAGTTGATCAACCTGGTGGGTGAACTGGTCATCGCCAGCGCCGGTGCCAGCCTGTTGGCCCGCACCTGCCAGAACGATCCGTTGCAGGAGGCCACCTCGTCAGTCTCCGCACTGGTGGAAGAAATCCTCGATGGCGCCCTGCGCCTGCGCATGATCCCCATCGGCGAAACCTTCAACCGGTTCCGTCGGGTGGTGCGCGATGTCAGCCAGGAACTGGGCAAGGACATCGACCTGATCATCAGCGGCGCGGAGACCGAACTGGACAAGACCGTGGTGGAAAAAATCGGCGACCCGCTCATGCACCTGCTGCGCAACGCCATGGACCACGGCATTGAAACCGCCGAGGCCCGGCTGGCGGCGGGCAAACCAGCCAAGGGGCACCTGCACCTCAACGCCTATCACGACTCCGGCAGCATCGTGCTGGAAATAGCCGACGACGGCGCCGGCCTGAACCGTGACCGGATCCTGGAAAAAGCCCAGGAGCGTGGCCTCGTCGCCCCCGGCGCAAGCCCGACCGACCAGGAGATCTACAACCTGATCTTCGAGCCCGGTTTTTCCACCGCCCAGGCCGTGACCAATCTTTCTGGGCGTGGCGTGGGCATGGACGTGGTCAAGCGCAACATCACCCTGCTGCGCGGCACCGTCGACCTCGACAGCCAGCCCGGCAAGGGCACCGTGGTGCGCATTCGCCTGCCGCTGACCCTGGCGATCATCAATGGTTTTCTGGTGGGCATCGGTCAATCGACCTATGTCATTCCGCTGGACATGGTCCAGGAATGCATCGAGCTGAGCGAAAACGATGGGGTTGCCAGCCGCGAACAAGGCTATCTCGACCTGCGCGGCGAGGTGCTGCCCCTGGTCTACCTGCGCGATCATTTCAGCCACGAAGGCCCGCCCGCTCGCCGCCAGAATGTGGTGGTGGTGCGCTACGCCGAACTCAAGGCCGGGCTGGTGGTGGATGACTTGCTGGGTGAATTCCAGACCGTGATCAAGCCGCTGGGCAAGCTGTTCGGTGCCCTTCGCGGCATCAGTGGCTCGACCATCCTGGGCAGTGGCGCGGTGGCGTTGATTCTCGACGTACCGGCGCTGCTCACCCAGATCGCCCAGACAGAAAACCGCTACACCCCGACTCAATTACAACAAGCCAACGCTCGCTGACGCTTTCGCAATTCCATGGAGAGGTACTTCCCAATGAAATGGTTCTACGACCTTAGAATCGCCACCAAACTGATCACTTCATTTCTTGTTGTGCTGGCGCTGACAGCCGTCATGGGGGTGTTCTCGATCATTCAACTGGGCCAAGTGAACGGCACCACGGTCGAGATCCGGGAAAACTGGATGCCGTCCATGCGTGCGGCCTCGGGCATGCGTTTCTACGGGGCAAACTACCGCCTCAAGGAAAACCGCCACATTACCGCCGACTCCGAACAGGAACGCGCCACCATCGAACAAGAAGCCGAAGAAGCCAAAAAAGCCTTCGAAACGCGCCTGGCAACCTATGAAAAACTGCTCTCCAATGCAGAGGACCGCCAGCTGTTCGAAACCACCCGCAATGACTGGGTCGCTTACCTCGCAGTCAGCAAGGACCTGCTTGCACTGTCTCGGCAAAACCTGACCGAGCAAGCCCATGCACTGCTCAAGGGCGAATCCAAGCGTCAATTCGAGCTGGTGGTCAGCGACCTGCAAAAACTGGTGGAACTCAATGACGTCGGCGCTGGCGCCGCCAGCGAGCGTGGCGCAGCGCTGTTTGAAAAATCACGCCTGTCGATCATCGTCGTGCTGATTGCCGCCCTGCTGGTGGGCCTGGGCCTGGCGCTGTTCATCTCGCGCATCATTTCCCGCCCCCTGAAACAGGCCGCCGCCGTCGCCGAACAATTGGCCGAAGGCAACCTGAACGCGAAAATCGAAAGCGGCTCCAAGGACGAAACCGGCATGGTGCTCAACGCCATGCAGAACATGGTCGGCAAGCTCTCGCACATCATTGGCGAAGTGCGTAACGCCGCGGACAACCTGGCCAGCGCCTCCGAAGAAGTCAGCGCCACCGCGCAATCGATGAGCCAGGCCACCAGCGAGCAGGCCGCCAGCGTCGAGGAAACCAGCGCCTCCATCGAGCAGATGAGCGCCAGCATCAACCAGAACACCGAGAACGCCAAGGTCACCGACGGCATGGCCAGCAAGGCCGCCAAGGAAGCCACCGACGGCGGCGAATCGGTGCAGCAGACCGTGGTGGCGATGAAGAAAATCGCCCAGCGGATCAGCATCATCGACGACATCGCCTACCAAACCAACCTGCTGGCGCTCAACGCCGCCATCGAAGCCGCCCGTGCCGGTGAACACGGCAAAGGCTTCGCCGTGGTCGCCGCCGAAGTGCGCAAGCTGGCCGAACGCAGCCAGGTAGCCGCCCAGGAAATCGGCGAGCTGTCGTCCAGCAGCGTCGATATGGCCGAGAAAGCCGGGAACCTGCTCAACGAGATGGTCCCCTCGATCAACAAGACATCGGACCTGGTGCAGGAAATCAGCGCCGCCTCCGAAGAACAGGCCGCCGGTGTGGCGCAGATCAACACCGCCATGACCCAGCTCAACCAGGTGACCCAACAGAACGCCTCCAGCAGCGAAGAGCTGGCCGCCACCGCCGAGGAAATGAGCAGCCAGGCCGAACAGCTGCAACAGGCCATGAGTTTCTTCACCCTGGACACGCCGCCCAAGTCTGCGGTGCAAGTTGCCAGGGTCGATAATACCCCAGGCGCCTCCGGCCGCAAACCGACGCGGACACCGGCACCGATCATGCCCAAGGCGTTTGCCTACAACATGGCCAGTGCCCCGGACGAATCGGAATTCACCCGGTTCTGATGGTCCGGTTCCACAGGCTTGCTTAAAGGAGAAAAAGCAATGGGCGCCATCGCGACCACACGTCAAACCGCCATCGCGGTCGAGGAAGAAGCGCAATACCTGACGTTCATGCTCGGCACGGAGATGTTTGCCATCGGCATCCTGTGCATCAAGGAAATCATCGAATACGGCAACCTGACCGTGGTGCCGATGATGCCGACCTTCGTGCGCGGGGTGATCAACCTGCGCGGCGCGGTCGTGCCGGTGGTGGACTTGTCGGCCCGTTTCGGCCGGCCGAATTCGGCGATCAGCCGGCGCTCGTGCGTGGTGATCATCGAGGCGTCCAGCGCCGACGGCCAGGCCCAGGACATTGGCCTGCTGGTGGACACGGTGTCGGCGGTGCTGGAAATCCCGGCCTCGCAGATCGAGCCACCACCGAGCTTCGGCGCGAAGATCCGGGCCGATTTCATCAGTGGCATGGCCAAGGTCGATGGCAAGTTCGTCATCGTACTGGAGGTGGACCGCGTGTTGTCCATCGACGAAATGTCCCAACTCGCCGAAACCAGCCCGAGTGCGCTGGAAGTGGATGCCCCGTGAACGCCGATACCTGCAAGGAACGCACGTCGAACGCGCTGGCGCTCAGTGACCGAGAGTTCGGCCAGTTCCAGTCCTGGCTGTACCAGGCCGCCGGCATCAGCCTGTCCGAGGCCAAGAAAGCCCTGGTGGCCGGGCGTTTGTTCAAGCGCCTCAAGCACTATGAGCTGGACAGCTACGGCGAGTATTTCAAGCTGATCATGAACGGCCAGCGCACCGATGAATTACAAGTGGCGCTGGACCTGCTGACGACCAACGAGACCTACTTTTTCCGCGAGCCCAAACATTTCGATTTCCTGCGTCAACACGTACTGCCCCACGCAACGCCGGGCAAGACCTTCCGCCTGTGGAGCGCGGCCAGCTCTTCCGGGGAGGAACCCTACAGCCTGGCCATGACCCTGGCCGAAGGGCTGGGCACCACGCCTTGGGAAGTGATCGGTTCGGACATCAGCAGCCAGGTACTGGCCAAGGCGCGCTCCGGGCATTACCCGATGGAACGCGCCCGCACCCTGCCCCAGCCGCTGCTGGTGAAATATTGCCTCAAGGGCACCGGCAGCCAGCAAGGCACCTTCCTCATCGACCGAGCGTTGCGCAACCGGGTCAACTTCATCCAGGTCAACCTCAACGACACCTTGCCGGAGCTGGGGGAGTTCGATGTGATCTTCCTGCGCAACGTCATGATCTATTTCGACCAACCCACCAAAAGCAAAGTGGTCGCCCGATTGCTCCCCAGGCTCAAGTCCGGCGGGTATTTCATCGTCAGCCACTCGGAAAGTCTCAACGGTGTGTCCGATGCGTTGAAACTGGTGGCGCCCTCGATTTACCGCAAACCATGAGCGCCGCCATCAGAGCAGTGGCCGAGGAGTACCTGGCGCCGGGGGAGTTTCGCTTCGCCACTTGCCCGACCCGCCTGCGCACGATTCTTGGCTCTTGCGTGGCGATCACGCTGTGGCACCCCGAACGCAAGATCGGCGCCATGTGCCACTTCATGCTGCCCAGTCGAGTGCGCTGCTCCACCGCACTGAACGGCCTCTACGCCGACGAAGCCATCGAACTGTTCATCCGTCAGGCCCGGGCGCACCGCACCGACCCCGAGGACTACCAACTCAAGCTGTTCGGCGGCGGGGAGATGTTCCCCGAGCTGCAACGTCATGTGCCCTACGGCGATGTGGCGCGACTGAACGTCAACGCCGCGCTGGAAATGGCCGCCCTCTATCGCCTCGACCTGATCGCCCAGGACATGGGCAGCACCGGCCACCGCAGCATCATTTTCGACCTGCGCAGCGGCGATGTGTGGGTCAGGCACCAACCCATAAGGACCCGGCACTGACCATGTCAAAAAAGATCAATGTACTGCTGGTGGATGACTCTGCGGTGGTTCGCCAGGTGTTGCTGGCGATCCTCAGTGACACACCGGACATCCACGTCATGGGCGCGGCGTCCGACCCGATTTTCGCCATGGACAAACTGGCCAAGGAATGGCCCGACGTGATCGTGCTGGACGTGGAAATGCCGCGCATGGACGGCATCACGTTCCTGAAGAAAATCATGAGCGAGCGCCCCACTCCGGTGGTGATCTGCTCGTCCCTGACGCCCCGGGGCGCGGAAACCACCTTGCAGGCGATGGCCGCTGGCGCGGTGGAAATCATCACCAAACCCACCACCGGCCTGAAGAACTTTCTGTTGGAGTCGGCGCCTGAACTGGTGTCGGCGATCCGTGCCGCCGCCCAGGTCAACGTGCACAACCTGGGCAAGCGTCCCGCCCCGATCGCGCTGACGCCCGCGACCAAACTCACCGCCGACGCCATGCTGCCCGCCGCCAACGGCCACGCCATGGCACAGACCACCGAACGCATTGTCGCCCTGGGCACCTCCACCGGTGGTACCCAGGCCCTGGAAGCGGTGCTCACCGCCCTGCCGCGAGTGTGCCCGGGCATCGTCATCGTCCAGCACATGCCGGAAAAATTCACCGCCTCGTTCGCCGCCCGGCTGAACAGCCTGTGCCAGATCGAAGTGCGCGAGGCCCGCAACAACGACCGCATCCACCCGGGCCTGGCACTCATCGCCCCGGGCGGCAAGCACATGATGGTGACCCGCAGCGGCGCGTTCTATCACGTGCAGGTGGTGGATGGCCCACTGGTCAACCGTCACCGCCCTTCGGTGGATGTGCTGTTCCGCTCCGTGGCCAAATTCGCCGGCCGCAACGCCACCGGCATCATCATGACCGGCATGGGCGACGATGGCGCCCGCGGCCTGAAGGAAATGCTCGACGCCGGCAGCACCACGGTGGCCCAGGACGAAGCCAGTTGCGTGGTCTTCGGCATGCCCAAGGAAGCGATCAAACTCAATGCGGCGCAACGGGTGATGGGGTTGCAGGAGATTGCGCAGGTGATCTTGCATCGGTAACAACGATCGTCCCTACAGTGAACTTGATCAGGTGAACGATCGTTCCCCACGCTCCGCGTGGAAATGCCGCCAGGGACGCTCCGCGTTCCGCTTCTAGCAGGTGACGCAGAGCGTCACGGGATGCATTACCACGCAGAGCGTGGGAACGATCGGGTCGCGGCGGCGGTGGAAGATCGTTCCTCACGCTCCGCGT
>NZ_FPIX01000043.1:23941-48095 GCF_900119205.1 Pseudomonas sp. NFACC16-2
CCACGCAGAGCGTGGGAACGATCGGGTCGCGGCGGCGGTGGAAGATCGTTCCTCACGCTCCGCGTGGGAACGCCGCCAGGGACGCTCCGCGTTCCAACTTCACAGCGGTCAATACCATCGCTGAATCTCAATCAACCCCTCCATCCCCGCATAATTGCGTGCACTGGAGTAGCGCCAATGCTCCGGTAACTCCACATACCCGCGCTTCACTGGGTTGAAATGGATGTAATCCAGTTTCTGGCGCATTACCGCTTCGCTATAGATTTGCTCCGCATGCGAGCCTTCTTGCCAGAGCTGATAGACCCTGTCCTGCTTATGCGCTCGCTTGCTGAACCGCAGGCGTTGCAATGCTCGCTCAGCGCCCTTGCTCTGTAGATCGTTGATGATCTGGCGCGCCGTAAAGGATTTGAACTGACACAAGCACTTGCTCAGATTCGGCGCTTGGGCAACGAAATGCAGATGGTTTTCCAGAACGACATAACCGAACAACTGCAAGTTTTGATGGGTTTGCTGATAGCGCCAGCACCCGAGCAGGTGATCAACGAGATAAGGCCGTATGAACAGCGGCAACCATTCCATCAATGTGCAGGTGAGAAAGTGGGGTTTTTCCGGTTCGGTGATGACGTAGCGGCTCCGGCCCATGGGATGCCTTCCTTTGCGGCGAGGGGAATGACTATGCTGCCGGTTTCGAGGCGCTCGAGGATAGACGAACAGGGCTCGGAGCACGTGGGAAGGGTCGGTAAATCCTCGATGATCGTTCCCATGCTCTGCGTGGGAATGCAGCCCGGGACGCTCTGCGTCCCCTTCAATAGCCGAACGCGGAGCGTCCGTAGAGGCATTCCCACGCGGAGCGTGGGAACGTTCGACCGCAGTGGGCTTGTCGTCACAGGTGCTTCAGCAGCCTGTGCCTACACGGGCGAAATCGTCGCCAGTACGCCGATCAAAAGAGTCAGTGCCAAAAAACCACCTAGAAAAATCGCCATCTTCGCCATGAGCACTCCTGGACCCAAAAATTGCAGCACACGGGCAGCCCAATAGGCTAGCCGCGTGATTATTCTGGGGTGGGGCCCGGATTCATTACAGAGGCACCTGACACAGGAAAATACGGATCAGACGAACGCCTTCCGCCCTCTCGCACAACTTTCAATAGACGAAAAAAGATAAAGCTACACCGCGAAATTCTCTCTCCCAAGGGAAACGGATATACCAACGTATATTTTCATGTCCCAAGTCAGCGTGGCCTTCAGCCCAGGCACCACTTAATCTTGCCGGGCATTTAACGCCCCCCGTTCAAGTGCGCTTCAACTTCATGACATCCGATGATCGCAGTGTGGTCGCAGCTCTGGCTTTGAACAGTAAATAGAGGTGATCCATGCGCCCTTCTTTCCTTGCACCTGTATTGACGCCCTTCAAGAACCGGGAACAACTTCCTGCTAACTCCTGGCGGGCCGATATAGCGCTGTTGGGCCTCCTGGTGCTCTTGGCTGCCTTTGTATTCCATGGCCTGGATCAGATGAACCAGCCCCTCGGCGTACTTGACTCTTCATCACTGTCCCTGGATCTGGTGCACCTGCCGGAATATACCTTGCGCACGACTTTGCGCATGTTCATCGCCTTGTTCGCTTCGTTTGCTTTTTCCTTGATCGTCGCCACGTTGGCCGCCAAAAGCCGCAAGGCTGCAATCGTTATCCTGCCCGTTTTGGATATTCTCCAATCGGTGCCAGTCCTTGGCTTTCTTACTTTTACCGTTGTGTTCTTCATGGGACTTTTCCCGGGCAAGGAAACCGGTGTCGAGTGCGCAGCCATCTTCGCCATCTTCACCAGTCAAGTCTGGAACATGACCTTCAGTTTCTATCAATCGCTGAGAACCGTGCCCAACGATCTTTACGAGGTCAGCCGACAGTTCGCGTTTTCGCCATGGCAACGCTTCATCAGGCTGGAACTGCCCTTCGCCACGCCGGGGCTGGTGTGGAACATGATGATGTCGATGTCGGGCGGCTGGTTTTTCGTGGTCGCTTCCGAGGCCATCACCGTCGGCGACACCACCGTCAGCTTGCCGGGCATCGGTTCATGGCTGGCGCTGGCGATCGAGCAGCAAAACATCGCCGCGATTGCTTGGGCAGTGCTGGCCATGGTCGTGGTGATCATCGCCTATGACCTGCTGTTTTTCCGGCCAATCGTCGCCTGGGCGGACAAATTCCGCTTCGAGCAGACCGCCTCCCAGAAACGCCCACGGTCCAGGGTCTATGACCTGCTGCGCTCGACTCGCCTGGTGCCCTTGGTGCTGCTGACGCTGGGCAGCATCAAGGCGTCGTTGTTTCTGGAAAAGATCCCTCGGCTGCCGTCCATCCGCTTCAAGACCAGCGCCCGCGTCAGCCGCGCTGCCGACCTGGCTTGGCTCGCCCTGGTCGCCGTGGCCTGCATCGCCGGCATCCTGCAATTGTCGCGCTTCATCGGCAGCACGTTAGGTTGGGAGGACGTGGCCAGTACGTTTGGCCTGGGCCTGGTCACCCTGGTACGAGTCGGCGTGCTCATCGTGCTGGCTAGCCTGGTGTGGATGCCCATCGGCGTCTGGATCGGTTTGAACCCGCGCTGGGCCGAACGCCTGCAACCCGTCGCGCAATTGCTGGCGGCCTTCCCGGCCAACGTGCTGTTTCCGTTCGCGGTGATCGCCATCGTCGCCCTGAAACTCAACCCCGATATCTGGCTTTCGCCGCTGATGATCCTGGGCACCCAGTGGTACATCCTGTTCAACGTGATCGCCGGCGCCAGCGCCCTGCCGACTGATTTGCGCGAGGCGGCGCGCAGCTTCCACATACGCGGCTGGCAGTGGTGGCGCCAGGTCGCGCTGCCGGGCGTCTTCCCTTACTACGTCACCGGCGCCCTCACGGCAGCGGGCGGCTCATGGAACGCCAGCATCGTCGCCGAGGCGGTGTCCTGGGGGGACCACCATTTATACGCGTCCGGCTTGGGCTCCTTCATTGCCCAGGCGACCACGGCCGGGGATCTGCAACGAGTGGCGCTGGGTGTCGTGGTCATGTCGATTTTCGTGGTGGGTTTCAACCGCCTGCTGTGGCGCCCGCTGTACGGTTTCGCCGAGCGTCGGCTTCGAATTGATTGAGGGGGTGATCCAATGCAAGTGATGGACAAACGCTGCCTCGTGGATGTGCAGCAAGTCGGCCACGTCTACGGCACCGCAGGCGGCGCCGAGCGCCGGGTCCTGGACAATGTCTGCATGCGCCTGGATGAGGGCGAAATCGTCGGCCTGCTGGGGCGTTCGGGCTCCGGCAAATCGACCTTGCTGCGCTCCATCGCCGGCCTGATTTCGCCCACCACCGGCGTGGTGGATTTTCCGAGCAATGCCCAAGGGCTGGCGAGCTCGGTGCGCATGGTGTTCCAGAGCTTCGCCCTGTTCCCCTGGCTGACGGTGCTGCAAAACGTCGAGGTCGGCCTCGAGGCCCTCGGCGTGACAGTACCTGAGCGGCGTCGGCGGGCGCTGGCCGCCATCGACATGATCGGCCTCGATGGCTTCGAAAGCGCCTTCCCCAAAGAGCTGTCAGGCGGAATGCGCCAGCGCGTCGGCCTGGCCCGTGCGTTGGTGGTCAACCCGGATGTGCTGTTGATGGACGAGCCGTTTTCCGCGCTGGACGTACTGACCGCCGAAACGCTGCGCACCGACCTGCTGGATTTATGGCGTGAGGGGCGCATGCCGATCAGGTCGATCCTGATGGTCACCCATAACATCGAAGAAGCCGTGCTGATGTGTGATCGAATTCTGATTTTCTCCTCCAACCCGGGGCGGGTGATGAGCGAGATCACCGTGGACCTCAGCCAGCCGCGCAATCGCGCCGACCCGGCATTCCAGGCCCTGGTCGAGCATATTTACGTGCAGATGGCCGGGGGCGCGAATGTCGGCTCCGCACGCCAGGAAACCTTTGCCGGCAGCGGCGTGGGCATGGTCCTGCCATCGATCTCCAGCAATGCCCTGGCCGGGCTGATCGAAGCGGTGCAGGACCAGCCGTTTGCCGGCCAAGCGGATTTGCGCGAGCTCGCCAGTGCATTGCGCTATACCGCCAGTGACCTTTTACCTGTCGCCGAGGTGCTGCAACTCATGCGCTTGGCCGACCTGCAGGACGGCCACATCATCCTCTTGCCGGCCGGGCAACGCTATGCCGACTCAGCGGTGGATGAGCGCAAGCAACTGTTTGCCAAGCACCTGCTTAAATATGTCCCGTTGGTGGGGCATGTGCGCCGGGTGCTGGACGACCGCCCTACCCGCACCGCACCGGCCAGGCGTTTCCGTGACCAACTGGAAGATTTCATGTCCGAACACGACGCCGCCATTACGCTGGACTGTGTCACGCAATGGGGGCGCTACGCCGAGTTGTTCGCCTACGACGAGGTGGCCGATCAGTTCAGCCTGGACAATCCATCCTGAGGTGGCGCGGTATAAACTGCGTGGATCGGTCGTTGGAGCAATGCGCGGTGGACATTCAATGAGAAAAACCCAGTTGACCCTGCGCCTGCTGCTTCTGCTGGGATTGGCCCTGGGCATCGCGGCGATCGATACGGTCACCGACCTGGAAATCGCCGTCGGGGTCTTCCAGATCGTGGTGGTGCTGATCGCGGTGAGAATCCTGCCGGCACGCGCCGTGGCCGGGGTCGCGATCCTCTGCATGGTCCTGACGATCCTGAGCTATCGGCTGACGCGTTTTGGCGACACAGAGGCCGGCCTGATCAACGTGCTGATCAGCCTCGCCGCCATCGCCGGCACCACGTACCTGGCGCTGCGTCTCTCGGCCGCCGTGCGCACGGTGCATCAGACCCGCGCCCACCTGGCGCACATCGCCCGCATCAACATGCTCGGCGAACTCGCCGCCTCGATTGCCCACGAAGTCAACCAACCCCTGGCCGCCGTTGCCGCCAGCGGCAGTGCCAGCCTGCGCTGGATGGCCACCGAGCCGCCCAACCTGCCCAAGGCCCGGCAGGCGGTGGAACGGATCATCGCCGACACCCATCGGGCCAGCGACATCATTGCCCGGTTGCGCGGCATGGCCCGGCATCAAGCGCCGACGAAGCAATGGCTGAACGTGGCCGACACGGTCCATGCCGCGTTGCGCCTGATGACGGGCGAGCTGAACGAACAGAACATCACCTTGCAGGTGCAAGTCCAGGAAGGGCTGCCACCGGTACTGGCCGACGAGGTGCAGATCCAGCAGGTACTCCTCAACCTGGCGATGAACGCGGTCGACGCCATGCGCCAGGTTGACGTCGACCAGCGGATTCTGCAGTTTCAGGTGACGCTCGAATCGCCTGGGCAACTGCTCTTTTCGGTATCCGACCAAGGCAATGGCTTGCCGGCCGGCGACCGCGAACGGGTGTTCGACGCTTTCTACAGCACCAAGCAGGACGGCATGGGGATGGGCTTGGCCATCAGCCGCTCGATCATCGAGGCTCACGACGGACGACTCTGGGCCACCAGCCATTCGCCCTCAGGTTCGACCTTTCACTTCACCCTGCCAGCCGTCACAAGGGAATCCGATGAGCCAGACTGACATGCAAGACCAGGCCGACTCGATGGTCTTCATCGTCGACGACGACCCTTCGGTGCGGGCCTCACTGCAAGACCTGCTGGCCTCCGTGGGCCTGGCGAGCACGGCCTTCGGCTCGGCCCGTGAATTCATGGACGCCGAACGGCCGGACGTCCCGGCGTGCCTGATCCTCGACGTGCGCATGCCGGGCCTGAGTGGGCTGGATTTCCAACAGGAAATGGCGCGTTTGAATATTCAGGTCCCGGTGGTGTTCATCACCGCCCATGGCGACATTCCCATGTCCGTCAAAGCCATGAAAGCCGGGGCGCTGGAGTTCCTGACCAAGCCGTTCCGCGAACAGGACCTGCTCGATGCAATCACCCTGGGCCTGAACCGCGACCAGGAACGGCGCAAGGCCGCGGCGGGTGTCGACGCGTTGAAACGTCGGCACGACGCGTTGACTGACGGCGAGCGCGAGGTGATGGAGCTGGTCGTGTCAGGGCTGTTGAACAAGCAGGTGGCCGCCCGACTGGGCTTGAGCGAGGTGACCGTGAAAGTGCGGCGCGGGTCGTTGATGCGCAAGATGAATGCGGACTCGTTGGCAACGCTGGTGAAGATGTCGGAAAAACTCAAGGAAGCCGATCGCTAGCGGCCCATGATCACGGCTATCATTGCCGTTCGCCCTGTTGTCGGGCGATGTCGCTGCCCCCCTCAAGGACTCAGGTATGAACCTTCTGCCGTCACGCTCCACCCTCTTCGTCTCCAGCCTTTTGCTCAGTTCGCTGTGCTTCGCCGAAGGTGAGCCAACCGACGGCAGCCTCATCAAGGACTCGACCAAGGCAGCCGTCTCAAGCTTCATTACCGCTGGCAAGAACCTGTTGGGCGGCGTCAGCGAAGGCGTGCTCGATGGCCGCGAGTCGGCCCAGGGCGTCGATGGCGCCGCGATCATTTCCTCCAATGAGCAGCTGAAAGACCGCGTCACCATCGAAATCCTGAAGCTGGAGCCCGTCGACGACACCTTCAGCGTCACCCTAGGTTTCAAGAACAGCACCGACACGCAACTGCGTCTGATCAACCTCGGCCAGACGGGCGCCTTGCTCGCCATCGACCAGGCCGGGTACGCCAACAGGCTGGCAGGGTTTGAAAACCCGGATGAAGTCACCATCCCGCCGAAGACGGCCGTGCGGCAGAAGTTTGTGTTTGAAGGGTTGAACGAGAAAATCAACACCGTGCGCGTGTGGGGCCAGGATTATCAGGTTAAAAAATAAGGCTGGTGCTCACTTAACCAATCGAGTGTCCAGGCCAAACCGCTCCTGCGAGACAAGCCTGAACTGATCCTTCGCCAAATCGCAGCTCACCAGCAGATTCCAGGAGTGCTGAGTGACCGCAGAAGGAATCAGTACAAAGGGATACTGCGCCAGCAGGTCGTCAGCAAACTGCTGCTGATTGGGCGATGGTCGAGCCGGAACAAGCCAGTTTGGGTTCGGTACGTCTTCGGCCTGAACCACTTTGATGAGCCCTGGATCCAGCACTTCAAAACATGTCAGTAGATGAGGCACCCTGTCTAACGCGTCGAATCCCAGGTGGGCCGCGACTTCCAAAATGGCCGTAGACGGGTCAGCCGAGGCGTAGATGACCCGCCGCCCAGGCGGATTCCAACGGCCACCCGTTCGTTGCGCCCCAATGCCGCTGTCCCACGTATCCTTGTAGACCTCGCGGTCAAGGCGCCAAGCGTGCCATCGACCGTCCCAGGGCAAAGGACTCATTGATAAACTCCGTGTTCAATGCGGGTCAAGTAATCCTCCACCGCCTGAAAGCCCAACGAGTTGTCGATTAGCTCCAATGGCACGTAATCATCCAGGTACTTGCAGGGTTTCTTCAGCCAGTCCTCAGCCAACTGCTGGCTGCCAAAGACGTTGATGGCGTGCTCCAGGGTTTGGGCATACTGGAAAGCAACCGTACTCTGATGCTGGTTCAGTCGTATTGGCTTGGTCTCCTTCGCGAGACGCTGGACGGTTCTGACGGATCTCCCTGTAATGCGCTGAACCAAGTCGCGTTCCATGTACAGAGTGGATGTAGAAAGCATGTCCCTGACGTCGCTTAGGTAAAAACCTTCCTGCGCGTACCGGATAATCAGCAGGCGCTCATCACTTTTTCGACCATGCAGCAGCACCTCCGTAGGCTTTCTGGTGACGTCTCTCGTCCCCACACCTGTTTTCCCCGTGGATTTGACGGCTAGCTTGTCTGCTTGCTTCGCTGCGGACATAACGTTGACCTCATTGCGACATTTGACGTAATCATAGCGCCAAATGTCGCGACAGCGGCAAATCGGTTCGTCGGCCTTGCCGTATAAGGTTTCAGGCATCGGTCTGTCCTCACGATGTAAAACGAAGCTGAGCGTGCCGGATACCACACAGAGCACTGAGACAACGCCAGATCGTAAGTGCAGTACTTCCGAAGGCCAACCTTAAAAAGTTGTCAGAGACTTCTTCGATTTCTTCCAAAGCGATCACTTGCCCGTAGGATGGTGTTCCATGACAGTCTGTGTGGCTACAACATCAAACGTCATTGCCTACATCTACTACAGAATCAGCTGGTTTTCGCCGAACTCACCGGCTCAAAATTCAACGCAAGCACACTCACCAACACGATAACCGCCCCAACAATCACCATCGTCGCTGGGCGTTCGGCCAGGACCAGACAAGCCATCAACATCGCGCTGGGCGGTATCAGGTAAAGCGCCATGGAGGCTCGGCTCACGTCGCTGTGGGCCAGCACGTAAGCCCAGGCGAGGTACGCCAGCGCGCTGGGGAAAATACCGAGAATCAACACCGCCAGGTTCACCGAAGCCGAAGCCTGTCGCGCCGCGCTCAACATGCCCGGTGTGAAAATGAACAACAGGAGTGTGCCCGACCAGACGGTGTAGCAAACCAGGGTCAAGCCGTCGTAGCGATGGGCATGGTGCTTCTGCAAAGCGAAATACACACTCCAGGACAGCGCCGCCAGCAGGATCAACAGTCCATGGGCGTCCATGTCACCCAAGCCTCGATCCCCCGTGACGACCACGGCTGCGCCAAGCAAGCCGCACAATACACAGCCCCACTGCCAACCGCCGACTCTGTCCTTGAAGACAAAATGCGCAAGCAATGTGCTGAACAACGGCGTGGACTGGGCCAACACACTCGCCGCCCCGGCACTGACGCCCCGCTGGCCGTAATTGAGGGCGATGTGGTGCAGGCTCACGGCAAAGAAACCCAACACCGCCAGCACCGGCCAATCCCCAAGACGCGGCCAGGCAATACCCTTCGCCATCGCGACGACGGCCATGAACACCGAAGCGATGAGAAACCGCATCAACGCCAGTTGACCCGGTTCGTAGGCCTGCAAGCCGATGCGAATACCAATTGGCGAATAGGCCCAGCAAAGAATCACGAACATGGTCGCCAGGATCACTTTTACGCGGGGTCTGCCGGGATTCTTCAAGCCATCAAACGGCACACAACGGGTTTCCATTCAGAGTTCCTGCGCACTGGGCGTCTGGTCGATTTACCCTGAAGTATCAAAACCACTCACTCTCAATACAAGTGACTTAAACTCAGCCAACCATTCACTTTGGGTGAGTTATGGAACTGTCCCAACTGCGCATGCTCAAGACCGTCTGCGACACCGGCAGCATCGCCCGCGCCGCCGAAGTGCTGCACTGCGTACCGTCCAACATCACGGCACGGCTCAAATCCCTGGAGCGGGAGTTGGGTACACCGTTGTTTTTCCGCGAAGGCCGCGGTTTGCGGGTCAGCCCGGCGGGCGAGGTGTTCCTGGGTTACACGACAAAAATCCTCGGCCTGACGGAAGAAGCCCGCCGCGCGGTAAACCCCAGCCACACGCCAAGCGGCCCCTTGCGCATTGGCGCCATCGAATCCAGCGCCACGGGGCGCCTGCCGCAGTTATTGGCCAAATACCACGCGCAGTATCCTCAGGTGTCGCTGGAACTGAGCACGGGGACATGGGCGCAGTTGCTGGACGATACCCAGCACCACCGGCTCGACGGTGTAATCGTGGCGGTCGACGTGGAACGGCCCGGACTCAAGCGCGCCGTGATGTACCGCGAAGACCTGATGCTCATCGCCTCCGAATCCCACGGCCCCTTGCGCAACGCCGCAGACCTGCAAGGCAAGGCCATCTTCATGTGGCCCCCAGGCTGCCCGTACCGCTTTGCCCTGGAGCAGTGGTTGCTGCGCCATGACCAGGTGCAACCGATCATCAGCATCGCCAGCTATGGCGCCATCGTCGGCTGCGTCAGTGCCGGTGCCGGCGTCTCGCTGGTGCCTCGGGGGATCTATGAGCAATACCGTCATGGCGCTGGCTGGACAGGGTATGAATTCCCTGGATTGACGGGCATCGACAACCTGTTCTACTGGCATGAAAACGCTGGCCGGCATCCTGCCAGGGAAGCGTTTTTGACGATGTTGAAGACGGAGTTCGAAGGGTAGTTGCAACCTCGCCGAAAAAGCCATTGGACTGCGCTGAGCGACATCCCGCTGGCCATCCTTGTGCACTCTTATGCATCCCTGTGGCGAGGGGATTTATCCCCGTTGGGCCGCAAAGCGGCCCTAAAGCTTTCACCTCGGTCCCCGGACAACACAAAACCCGTCTCGCCTGTCAGCGCACGGCTGAAAAATGTTACATAGTTGAAGGAACGGTCCTGACCGCACTACGACAGGGAGTCAGCTTTGGAACCAGCACCACCGTTTATCCTCCATGAAACGAGCCATTGGACAGTCAACCATCACTTGGCGTCCGCCCTACCCGGCTACCTCATGCTCGGCGCCAAGGCTCATGTGAACTCATTGGCCCAATTGCCCGCGCCGGCATTAGCAGAGTTGGGTGGCCTGATGGCGCATATCCAAAGTATTCTTGAAACACAGCTCAACCCCAAATGGCTTTACATCAGCCGATTCGGCCACGATCCCCGCTACCCCATCCACTTCCATTTCATCCCGGTGTACGACTGGGTCGAAGCGTTGTTTTGGAAAGATACGCGGTACAGGCTGCTGGAAACTTTTGGGGGGCAAGGGAATGCCCAGACATTGACCGACGGCGCGGAGCTGACGTTGTTCATTTGGCGAGAATTTGGGGAGAGCCCAACGCCGCCAACCATTCAGGGGCCGTCAATTGAGCAAGTGATTGAAAGACTGCGTCAGTCATTCAAATCGGCTGTACCGGTCTCATGAAAATCAAAACATCATCCATTGCTCTACTCGGAATCCTGTCATTCATGCAAGCCCCAGCGTCTTTCGCGGACAACACCATTGGGAAAACGCTCTATCTTCAGCGATGCGCCGTGTGCCATGGCGCGGACATCAAGGGAACAGGACCATTGGCCAAGAAAAGCAACCCGCCAACCCCTGACCTTACGACACCCGCCTTCAAGAAACGACTGACCGATTACCCGGGTGTGATTGTCTCTTCGATCATACTTCGCCCAAATGGAAACCTGATTCCAAGGACCTTGAAAGAGAATGGCGTAAAGATCCCGCCGCACCCTTGGAGCGTCAAGGACCTGCGCGATCTGCATCAATACATGAGTGAGGTCATTTCAAATAAATGATCTTACGGGGAACTGCCCCCTCGGCTTATCGATAACAACAGGCAATGCCCAGATTTCTCGGACCTGGGCATTGAAGTGTTTTAAAAAACACCGTCAGTAAAGCGTATTGGCAACACGCTCCGGCAGTGCCTTGTCATAAGCGTCGCCATCGACCTGCGATGGGCAGATACGTTTGAACACCTCACCTGCCGTGGGCAGTGCGCGGCGCTCGATCTGCCGCTTCACGTCCCACAGCCCCGCCCTGATCACCGCCCTGCTGCACTGGAAATAAACACTGGTTACGGTGACTTCCAGAACGGTTCGAGGGAGCTGCCCTTTTACTGCGAAGCGGGACAACAGGGCTGGCTCGATGGATATCCTGGCCGTGCCATTCACGCGCAAGGTTTCCCCCACGCCCGGCACCAGGAAAAGCAGCGCGACCCGGGGATCCTCAACGATGTTTCGCAGCGAATCGATACGGTTGTTGCCGCGGCGGTCGGGCAGATACAGCGTCTTGCTGTCGTGGACGTGAACGAACCCCGGCGCGTCGCCCCTCGGAGACGCATCCAGCCCGCCAGGCCCCGAGGAAGCGAGGATCACGAAGCAAGCCGCTTCAATGAAGGGCTGGTAGACCGGGTGGATATGGTCGACTTCCTTGAGCAGCGAGGGCGCCGCGACGGGGCCGTAGAGGCTTTCCAGCGCTTGGGTGGTCGTGATGTAGGCGCTGCTGTCGTTGTCGCGTTCCATGCTTGTCTCCTCTGTAGATGTTTAAGAATCGCATTCAGTTGCGCCGCGCCCTCTCAACCTTCCGACCCAACGACGACCGAATCGACCGCTTTCAGGTCTTGGAGCTCATGCGCCCCTGGATCGCCACGCGCAGGCAACCCCAGGCAATAAAGCCGACGAGCACGCCCTCGGCGACACCCACCAGCAAGTTGAAGGAAAAGCTCAGCGGCTGCTCGGCGAAGTAGAACGTCGTCGAGCCCGTTCGAAAGCCACTGACGCGCAGCCGTCCGGTAAAAATGGCTGGCACCAAGGTCATGACGTTAGTCAGCTCCAGCACCGCAAAGAAGGCGCCCAACAGCGTGAGCAAGGCACGTGCGGGAACGCCCAGTTTCTCGGTCGGCTCAGGCGCAGCAGCGTCGCCCTTTTCCCGGCGCTGACGGGCAGCCCTTACTGCCTTGCCGCTGCTAGGGGCCGGAGTTGGCCTATGGGGCGCCTTCACAACCGGCGCCGCCCCCTCGACGACCTCGGTGGGCAGCGCCACGCCCAGGTAGTCGGCCAGCTCCCGCAGCCACAGGTCCGTGCGTTGACTGCCCGGCACCACCGGAACGTTGTCGGTGGTCAGGCGGTGCGCCGTGCCATCGCGCAGTATCAGCCACAGCTGGGTGCGAGCTCGCGCAGCCTGCGGGAGGCGGCGCAGTTCGAGGGATTTGGCAGCCTCGATCCGGAAGGCCGATTGCACACGCTTGCGACGCCCGAAAAAGTTACGGGTCAGGCGCTTGCCTTCGCCGTCGACCCGCGACAACACCAACGTCTCGTGGACGCCGGTGTATACCACCAGCAGCAGGCCAAGGGCAGGAATCAGCAGCAACAGCAGCCCCATCAATAGAGCGGACAGTGGATCCACCTCTGTCATCAACGAGGCCCCATCAACCATCACGAACACGGCGAACGCCATTGGCAAGAGAAAGGCCAACGCCCCTATCACCAACACGACCAAGCTCTGCACCACGTTGCGCGAATGGATGTGCAGATCACCCTGCGCGGTGCGCTCGAACCGATGTCCTATCAACATGCATGACTCCTGTTGCGTTGCTTTGCAGACTGTTCGAGGGGCTGGGATGACGATTGGAACGCCTCGGGCCGGGATGGTGTTCCAGCGGCGCAGGATACCGGATGTCGCGGCCTCGGGGTCGGGTGGGGTTTTCTCCGGTGTGAGTAACTGCTCCTACAGAAATGGATAAAGTCGGTTTGTTTCCTCGGAGAATTCTCATGATTCCTACGAAGGCCTCGGAATCTCTCACCTTGTTCGTCTTGGGAGCCCAAATCTATAGTTCTTTCCGTCGCCAACCATGGTGATCAGGTTTGGCGACCTGCGGATCGGATAAGCCCTCTAACAAAATGGAGCAATCCCATGCAGAGATACATCCCCATCACCGGCATCGACTGCACCCCTGCCGCCCTGCTCATCGATACCCAGGCACCGCTTGACGTCCTGCACGCAACTGCCGATTACCGCATCCGTACCGTGACCCAGGTATTGGAGAACATCGCGTTTCGCTCCGAGATCGCCAGCGACACCGTGGTGCTGTCGGACTTCGCGCAGCTTTTGGTGATTCCGTTGCGGGATGGATGTGATTTGCTGGAGGTGATTGGGCGACGGCTTCAGGCGCAGGTTGAAAGCTGATGGAGTTACGGGCGCCTCCGGCGCCCGTTTTGATGTTTGGCATTTACAGGTCGTGGCCGGCGGATATTTGTAACGTAGGGCACTCTACAAAGATGGCTTCTGGACATCTGCGGCCACTCATAAAGGGCATGAAGTCCCAGGGCTGATCAGATACTGGCCTGCTCCCTAAAGCGTCCTTACCTCCACGGACTCCCTGCTCAGTAAGGCTCCGAATTCAGTTGCCTGGCCTCATGGGGCGATCTTCCATTCCATTCCTTGAAGGCGCGGGTAAAGGCGCTGTGCTCCGAATAGCCCAGCAGCATGGCGATGTCCACGATTTGCAGGCGTGGATCGCGCAGGTACGACAGCGCCAGTTCCTGGCGGACCAGGTTCAGTTCATGACGAAAGCTGGTACCGGCCTCTTGTAGACGGCGCTGTAGCGTGCGTGACGAGGTGCCCAGTTGGGGGCTTATCCGCTCTAAGCTCGGCTCACCTTTGCGCAGGGCATGGGTGATGACCTTGCGCAGCTGTTCCACGAACTCCTCCTGCTGTGGCAACTGCGCCAGCAGGCGATCCGCATGCTGTTCCAACAGGGAGGCCAGCACCGGATCGGGGCTTTTTAAGGGCAACTCAAGCAGTTGCGTGGAGAAACGCAGGACCGCCTCGACCTGGCCGAAGCGCACCGGGCAGCCGAAGAAGGCTTCATACGGGCTGAAGTCGAGGGTCCCGGGGTGACTGAAATCGACGCGCAACGGATTGGCGGTGCCGCGCACTAAGGCACGGCAGAACTGCACGATGGCAACCATACCGGCTTCGTTCACCAGGGGGCCGGGCTGATACTGGCTGACATCCCAGACCAGCTCGAACCAACCGTCGCCGTCGCGGCGAGTCATGGGAGTGACGTCGTATACCAGGCGAATGTAGCGTTCCAAGCGTTGCAGAGCTGTACCGAGATTACCGCAGGCCAGCAGTACCGATCCGAGCACACCGATATGCCGGGCGCTGATGGTTTGACCGAGGTGCAGTCCTAACAGTGGATCGCCTAACACTTGCGCCGCTATCACCAACAAGCGATCCCAGCATTCCACGTTAACGCCGCCGGCACCCTCTTGGGTAGGTGTGGGCCAGGGCTGGCCAAGAACCGACTCGGGATCATGACCGAGCGCCTCCAAGTATTCATAAAGCAATTGCACGTAGGTCTCTGGTACCACGCGCCGAAACAAAGGCTGGCTCATCGGGCCTCTTTAGGCTGGTTGGCCTTTTTGTTGTTTGGCGCAAAGTGTCAAGCGGGGCGTCGGATACCGTCAAGCCTTCCTTGCGGCAGCTGTCGAGAATGACGGCACTCCAGTCATTCCAGCAGATGCCGTTCATGAGCACGATCACCGATCTTTTCGCACTAGCGACAATCCAGTTCTTCTCCAACGGGTCACGTTGTGTTGCCGACTTTTATCGACCATTGGGCGCTGGACCTTTCCCGATAGTGGTGATGGCACATGGACTTGGCGGGACGCGAAAGATGCGTCTGCCTGCCTTTGCCGAACGCTTCGCCGCCGCCGGCTACGCTTGCTTGGTGTTCGACTATCGCCACTTCGGCGACAGCGAAGGCGAGCCACGGCAACTGCTGGATATCAACCGCCAGCTCAAGGACTGGAAAGCCGCGATAGATCACGTTCGCCACCTCGCGGATGTCGACCCGCAGCGGATTGTTATATGGGGCACCTCGTTTGGCGGCGGCCATGTGCTGGCCACCGCCGCCGATGATGCGAGGGTGACCGCTGTCATCTCCCAATGTCCGTTCACCGACGGCCTGAGCTCCGTTCTTGCCACCGAACCCCTGGTGTCACTTCGACTCACTGTGTTGGCCTTGGCCGACCGCATGGGCTCGTGGTTCGGCGCCAAGCCCATTCTTGTGCCACTTAACGGTCAACCTGGCGATACGGCATTCATGACATCGCCGGACGCCTGGAGTGGCTATAACGGACTAATCCCGTCGGGTGCGCGTATCCGCAAAGAGGCCGCTGCGCGCTTTGCCTTGGACATCATTCGCTACTACCCAGGGCACAGCACGCCACGTATCCAGGTCCCCGTGCTGTTTTGCGTGTGTGATCCCGACAGCGTGGCACCGGCGAAGCGGACGCTGCGTCACGCCCGGCGCGCGCCACGTCATGAGATCAAGCGCTATGCCCATGGGCATTTCGATATTTATGTGGGCGAAGCCTTCGAGAAGGTGGTGGGTGATCAACTCGACTTCCTCAAGCGCAACGTGCCAAGCATCCCAACGAAGAGATAAGAATATGTACCACCTTAAAGGCAAAGTGGTTCTGATCACCGGCGCAGCTGGCGGCATCGGTGCCGCCAGTGCACGCGAACTCTATGCGCATGGTGCCAGCCTTGTGCTAACCGATACCTCGCAGGAGGCGGTGGACCAACTGGCTCAAGAGTTCAATAGCCAACGCGTGTTGCCGCTGGCGTTCGACGTTACCCACGCCGAGGCGGCAAAGACAGTGGTGCGGCAGGCAGTCGAACACTTCGGTCGTCTCGATGTGGCCTTCGCCAATGCTGGCATCTCTTGGCGTGGTGTACCGGCGACCCTACGCACCTGCGACGAAGTGGAGTTCCGCCGCATCATTGAAGTGAATCTGTTTGGGGTGTGGTACACGATGCGCGCCGCACTGCCGGAAGTCGTGCGCAACCGGGGTCAGGTGCTGGTCACGTCGTCGACCTATGCCTATTTGAACGGCGTGGCCAACGCGCCCTATGCCGCGAGCAAGGCGGCGGTGGAGTCGCTGACCCGCTCGCTGCGCGCTGAGTTGAGTGCGACCGGGGCCAGCGCCAGCGTGCTCTATCCCGGCTGGACGGCGACCGCTATTGCCAAGGTTGCCTTCGGTGGCAACGCCATCGCCACCCAGATGAACGAGGCCCTATTGCCGGCCTTCCTGCATCGGGCGATTGCACCGGAAAAGGTGGCACGTGGCGTGGTGCGCGGTCTGCAAAAGCGTCAGCCGCGCATCGTGGTACCGGCTCGCTGGGCGACCATCTCCCTGATGCGCGGCCTGTTCAACGTTTTCACCGACTGGCATCTGGCACGCCATGCCCGCCTGCAAAGATTGCTCCACGAGTTGGAAGAATCCGTTCGCACCCAGACCCCAAGTTGATGTCCTACTACTTGCATAAGGTTCACACATGAAAAGTTACTCGCTGAACGGCCGCGTCATCGCCATCACTGGCGCCACAGGGGGGCTCGGCAGGGCCGCCGCGCAGGCACTGCGCGACAAAGGCGCGAAGCTGGTCTTGCTGGATCTTGATCTGGATAGCCTGAGCGTTATGGCTGCGGCGTTGGGTGGGCCTGATGTCGCTGCCGGTTGGGTGGCCAACGTGCGCTCAATTGAGAGTCTGGAGACGGCTCTGAAGAAGGCTGCGCAGCACTTCGGCGCAATTGATGTCGTGGTCGCCGGCGCTGGCGTCAGCTCGGTGGTTGCCCTGGAGTACATCGATCCAGCCACGTTTGAGCGGGTCATCGATATCAACCTTAACGGCGTGGCCCGCGCCTTCCGCGCTGCGCTGCCCTATGTTAAGGGGCGCCAGGGTTATCTACTGGCCATCTCGTCCATGGCCGCTTTCGTTCATTCGCCATTGAATACAGCCTACACCGCCAGCAAGGCTGGAGTCTGGGCCCTATGTAACAGCTTGCGCCTGGAGCTTCGTCAGCACGGCGTGGGCGTCGGATCGCTCCACCCGACCTTCTTCCAGACACCAATGATGGAGGCAGTCATCGCAGGGCCGTCTTCCACCCTGGTCTGGAACAATCATCGGGGGATTTGGCAGTTCGTAGCACTGGAGAGGGTGGTCACCGCCCTGGTGGAATGCATTGAACAGAGGCGTGATCTAATGACGGTACCACGCAGCCAGGGGCTGGTGGCGAGAGCGCCAGGCTTGCTACGCCGACTTATCGAGCGGATGGGTTTCGACCCCGGAAAAGTCGCCGAAGCAGTAAGACTCAGTGATGAAGGCAAGGTCTTGTAAGATCTGCGTAGCAGGCTGGACAAAGGGCCGCTTCTGGCCGAAAGCAGTCGCCCACGACTGACAGCTACCGGCCGATTGTGTTGAAAAAGTCGGTCCTTCCAGGCTGCGCATATACTGACTGCTGAATATGCTTTTTTTTGCGCGCATCTACGCGAAATCTGAACCCGGAACCCTCTGCTCAAAGCGAAGATTTCAAGCTAAGACGCGTACTTTTCTGCCGTGGAAACCATGGCCGACTTTTTCAACAGAATCGGCCAAGAGCGGACGTTTAGAGCAGAGAAATAAATCTGTTCTCTTTTCCCAATGGACATCACCGCGGCGTACGCAGGGCTATCGCGTGGTGCGCGCAGCGCTCTCTACAAGCACCTGAGCACTTGGCGCCGCGCAATGAGGCGAAGCATGGACTTCGCGTACGCTAACGTTATGCCTGAACCAATGCATTAACGAACCACTCGTAGAGTGCCTGTGGGTGGTATTGGGGAAAATACGCAACTAGCACGGTTGAAGCTACAAGCGCCAGCATCACCAACAGCGCGGTAAGTAGCTTTACCAACGTCGAGAGAGGTGCATTGGGCGGGCCGTATTTATTAATCGCTTTACGCCCCGGAAGCATGATGAGCGGAAGCGTTGCCACAAAACCGATAACAGGAAACACGGAGAGAATTCCCCATATCATCGGACTCCAGCCTAGATCACGTGCCCTGCGTACTAGTAGAGACACGTCGAGTAGGATGGCAGGAACGACAACGGTGACACCGACTATCAGCAAAACCACCAGTTGATGGCGCAACCCCACCATAAAAAACGACAGCAAAATGCACGGAAGAACCAGCACCAAGGGCACACGAATCAGCCAGAAGCGCGTCAGAGAAATACGCCCGGAAAAATCAAGAATCCTGGGTTTTGAAAACGTGACAACCTCGTCGTCAATCAGTTGGGCGTCGCCCGGTTGATATGGGTTTTCGATTTCGCTGCTGATGCTGCCGAAAACGGGTTCTATCCTTGCCATTTAGTGCTATTTCCTTGTATTTGATGGTTGCTATTCACGTCACAATGTTTACGCCTCGTATCTAATCGAAGGCCGGCATCAAACTCAAGAGGAAACGCTATCGTGTAGGGGGGCTGTGCGCACCACACGCACCACAGCATGTGTGGGTCTGTCGCATGGTGCGCGCAGTACACCTTATGAAGTGTTTTGCCGCTAGTTAAGAAGGCGGGTCATGTCCCTACTCTGAACGACGGCTTCTGGCCGATATCTGCCAGAGTCAGAGGTTTCTTAGCTGCACGATATGCGTCGCATGAGCATCTTGAGTTCGTGTGAAGCCGCAGCGTAGGTAAAAAGTGCTTCCCTCAGAAGTGTCGGTGTAAAGACGCACACTTTCAAAGTGCAAAGCGGCGTGGGCAAGCAAAGCGCTAACCAGTCGCCTGCCAAACTGTTGCCGCCGTGACGCAGGAGTCACATAAACACGCCGCAGTCTTCCTGTGCGGGTATGCGTGAACGGATCAACAGACAGGCCTCCGACGCCACCAGTTGCCGATCTAGATACGCTGCCATTAGGCATTCGCCTGGCGCATCAAAGCGATTGATGCCTGAATGCCATTCCGAAGTCAGTCGGGTGATAAACCTGAAACCTTCTGCCACGGCCTCTTTCTCAAGGGCAGAAATTTGTGGCGGCATGTGCGTAATCGGTTGAATCTCCACTGGGGTCATCCTCCCTGATTAGGTACGAAACTCTTCTGATAATAGGACCTTGATGTGCGGACTGTGCGCATACAAGCGGCAGCTATCGACATGTCAGACGCAGAAAAACATAACGTGCAAAGGATGCACATAGAAGACGATGGCAGCCTTTTTCCCAGATCAATTGCCGCATAGATGGACAACCATCCAAGATTTTTATACTCAGGTGCCTATCAGAAAACTATCGCTCTACGGCGACGCATTTGATTTCCACGAGAAGACCGGGTCGAGCCAGTTCACTGACACCTATGCATGTCCATGCACAAGTGCTCCTGGGAAAGACCTCATCCTTCACACGTCTGAAAATCGGCATGTGGCGGTGCATATCGACGTGATAGGTTGTCATTTCGACGACATCTTCGAATTCGCAACCACCGGTTTCCAAGACGAGCCGGAGATTTTCCCATGCTGCCAAAAACTGCTGCTCGGGGTCTTCGATAACTGACAAGTCCGGCGTCCGGCCTACCTGACCAGCACAGTAAAGGGTTTTTCCTACCTTCACCGCTGGTGCATAACCAGCACGCTCGCAAAGCAATCTCATGGCATCTGGAACAATGATCTGACGATCAGTCATGGTTGTGGAGCCCAAAATATAAACGGATACGAAAGCTAACCCAGGTGCCAGAAAAAAGGGGAAAGTTTTATTATCAGAACAATAGATCTGTCCCCCTTTCCTCTAGACCGGCATTTGAAGCGCCCGTTTTTTTGATTTCGGTCATTGGGGTATTGATACCCTGTGCAGACCTGCTGGTGTGACGAAAGCGGTCACAGCCTCCACCTTTGAAATGAACCCGCGAACATCGGGACAGAACGATATTCGGAGAATCGATTTCCATCAAACCACACCTCAAGGAGGCTCTATTGCATGAATGCGTCGTATAAAAACAGCCATCTCAGCGAAACGCTGGGCGTCCTAACAGAACTTAGTCGATGCGAACCTCGATCAGCAGCCGAGCGGCGCACCGGATTCGAATCAAAAGCAGAACGTATCTCCAATTGGAATATGGGGATCGCTGTCGCCCTTATGATTCCAGCATGGAGCTTGGCGGCCTGGGCATATTTTGGAGGCTCGCTCTACGAGTGGGTAAAACTCGGTGCGCTGATCACCGTGATCCTTTCATGCACTCTGGCGGTATCGGCATTGCTAATACCTATTCTGGCAACCGGCTACGTATTATTTCGATGGAAAGAGATCTCACTTCAGAATCTCCTGGACGACATCAAACACGAGCAAGCTATGGTCTACGCCTTATCCAAGCACAATGATGAAGCCTTGAACGATGCAAAATGCTGGCTGGAGCTGAAGATCAAGCGCGTCGAGGCCCGAGTCGCGCATTTCTTTGGTGATAAAAGCGCCGTGCTGGGCCTTCTCGCATCTGGGTACTTCTTTGCCAAAGAGTTTGGGGGGAAAGCTGGCGGTCTGAACTGGATCGGCAGCACAATTAGCTCCGGAATAACTTTCCAAAATCTCCCCAACATGGCATTGATGGCAATTGGTGCAGGAGTTGTCGGGCTCTCACTTGGCGCCGTCATGATCAGGCATATCGCTGCGCGCTATCGCTATCAAGTGCAGTTGATCGATATGGCTAAACGTTAGCAGGTGCTGTTAGCCCCCTTGCAGACCGCACGGTACCCCAGAAACGAAAAGGGACAAACTACCGTACGAGTAGAAGCAGCAAGCGTGGCGCGAGGCGCAAGTAGCGAAGGATATTATTCTCAAAAAGCACAGTGGGCGGCGGATGTTTGCCCCCCCTCCCCGGCGCCGAGCGATCGTGCGCCAGGTGAGTCGACGGCAGAGGCGTCAATTGGTACAGCCAGTACCTATAACCTGGTACTCCATGATGTGCCGATCGCCCTTGGAGTCGTCGTAAGTCATCCGCACCGGCACTACGTCGCAGATATTGGGTATTGGAGTCATCGCCACAATGTGCGCGATATCCAGGTTTTGAGAATAACGATAGGGCTCGACTGTAACTTGCGCAGCCTGAGTATCCTGTTCATCGGCCATGGCGACAGAGCCAAGGCAGCCCAGGAATAAAACGAGTAACAGTTTCATAGCAATCACCTGTAATGAGGGCGTGAGAAGGCCAAAGCACTCAATTTGTGCTCAGTCGTGATAAAGGCTTGGGGTGTAGCCCGGTCGCCACCAGACGCCGGGCTGACTTGCATCAGAAAGGCTTGGTAGGCAGGTACTTGCCGTCCAGGGTGATCACGGCGCGATGGCCACCCTCCGGATCTTCGACTTTCTTGATGTCCAGCTTGAAGTTGATGGCACTGATAATGCCGTCGCCGAACTTTTCGTGAACCAGAGCTTTGAGGGTGGTGCCGTATACCGAGATCATCTCGTAGAAACGGTAGATGGTCGGGTCGGACGGTATGCCGTCAAAAAAACTGCCGCGAATTGGCATCGATTGCAGCAAGGCGATCTGATCGGCATCGAGGTCGAGTTTCCTGCCCACGACATTGGCGGCGCTGGCAGGCAGCGGATGCTGGCCGAGCAAGGCAGCAGTGACGAAGGCTTCGGACAAGCCGGTGCCGTCAACGATTTCGGCGAAGGACAGGTCTTTGCGAGCCTTGGTCAGAATGATGGTTTCCGTCAGCTCCTGGCGAGCGGTGCGGGTGGCTTGAGTCTGGATCATGGCGTATCTCCTGGGTTAGCAAGGGGGCAGGTACAGGCTTCAGGCAACGTGCCTGGCGTGTTGGGAAACGGCGTGAACTTCGGGGTTCTCTGCGAGGGACACGAAGATCCCGGTACTGCCATCGAAGGCGTCGATACGCCCGCTCTCGATGTCATAGACCCAACCATGCAGGGTCAGGCGGCCTTCTTCGAGAGCCAGGCGAACGGATGGGTGTGTCTGGATGTTGGCCAACTGCGCGATGACGTTTTCGCGCACCATGGACGCTACTTTGCTCGGCAGATCCGGGTGTTTGCGGGCTTCGTTAACGACCTTGGCCGAGTCGGCGTAACGGAGCCATCCGGCAACGGCAGGCATGTGATCCAGGCACTTGCAAGTTGCCACGGCGGTCATCGCGCCGCAGTCGGAGTGGCCGCATACCACGATATCTGCGACCTGAAGTGCGGCGACTGCGTATTCAACCGAGGCCGAAACGCCGCCCGGCTCTGGCCCATACGACGGCACGATGTTGCCGGCATTTCGAATGACAAACAGATCGCCTGGCTCGCGCTGGGTGACTAGTTCCGGCACCAAGCGGCTATCAGAACAGGAGATGAACAGCGCTCTCGGGCTCTGCTGATTGGCCAGGTCCTTGAACAATTTGGCTCGCTTAGGGAAGGCGTTTTTTTGGAATTTCAGAAAACCGTCGATGATCGCTTTCATGGTTGCTGTCTCAATGTCGCGGGTGTGAAACAAAGACTAAGCAACGTGTTACATAAGGTAAAAGTCTCATTTATTATGAGATGGATCAGATTACCTTATGGCAAAAACCATGCTTGCTCGACACGTCCAATATTTCCTCGCGGTTGCGGAACATCTCAGTTTTACGAAGGCCGCAGCGGCGCTGCACGTCTCTCAGCCAGCCCTCTCGCAGCAGGTGAGGCAGTTGGAAGAAAGCCTTGGAGCCCAGTTGTTCGACCGCTCAGGACGCACAACCCGTTTGACTGACGCGGGAGACGTCTATCTTCTGTATGCGCGCCGTGCTTATCAGCAATTGCGGGAAGCCAAAAGAGCCATCCATGATGTGAGCGACCTCACCCGCGGCTCATTGCGCCTGGCCGTGACGCCGACGTTCACGACCTATCTGGTAGGGCCGGTGATCGAAGCATTTCACTCCCGGTATCCTAAAATCACTCTCAACCTGAAGGAGATTTCCCAAGAGCGTATTGAGGAGCTGCTTTTGGCAGGCGAGTTGGACGCGGGGATCGCGTTCGATGAAATAAATACACCGAACATTGATGCCGTCCCCTTGCTGAACGAAACCCTCGCTTTGGTGGTAAGTCGCAAACACCGCTTGGCCGAGGAGCGGTCCATTGGATTACAGGACCTGAATGCTGAGTCCCTGATTCTGCTCAGTCCAGAGTTTGCAACCCGCGAACAAATCGACCGCTACTTCCGCACACACGCGATTCACCCTCAGGTGCAGATGGAGGCTAATGCCCTCGGCGCCGTGATCGAAATTGTTCGCAGGACAAATCTATCGACTTTATTGCCTGCCAAAATCGCGTTGGCCCATGATGATCTGGTGGCTATCGCACTGGAGCCCGAGCGCTTGCAACGCACCGCCGTCCTTATGCGGCGCAAGGATGCCTTTCAGAGCGCAGCGATGCGAGTTTTCATCGAAGTGGCTAAAGAGGTAGCCATTCAACTGAACGTGTAATACCTGTCTAGCGCGCAAGACTCCAATCAAATCAATAACAACAGAGGCCGCAAATGCAGCCTCTCGGAGGGTCTAGTGAAATCGCCTTTAGCATGGTCACACAACTTGCAACGGCACCTCGTTAATCGCCAACAACCTCAGAAATCAACAGTAGCCGACACCTTCAACGTACGCGGCGCCCCTTGGGTCAGATATCCACCATTGGCCGAGGCCCAGTAATTCTCATCGGCAACGTTCTCCAGCATCGCGTTGAAGGTCACCCCGCGGCCATCCATTTTCGTCCGATAGCGCGCGCCCAGGTCGACGCGGGTCCAGGCGGGGATGCTGTAGTCGTTGGCGCTGTCTACGAACTGGCCGCCGGTGCGCAGTAGCAGGCCGTTCAGGCTCACCCCGGGCAAGCCGGGCACATCCCAGTCGGCGCCCAGATTGAACTGGAATTTCGGCACCCCCACCGCCTGGTTACCATCGTCGCGACCGCCGGTGGTGCCGCTAAGTTCGGCTTTGGTCCAGGTGGCGCCGCTCAGCAGGCGCAGGCCGTCCAGCGGTTC